>DASTTJ010000359.1:0-27138 GCA_035760205.1 Steroidobacteraceae bacterium
CGACTGTTCTCTAGAACGACAACAAGAACAAGTCGCAACGCGCCGCCCGTTAATTAATCCAATTCGGCCAGGTGCCTCGTAGGGGTGCGGCCGGATTCTGCGTCTATTAGTCGAGTGAAACCGGTCGAGCGGCGACGCGAACGCACGGCTTCATAACGCTTCTCCAGCGAACGACCAAAGAGACGCCCGACATGAGCACCACCGCGACCGATGTTGCGATAACCGAGAGCACCAAGGCGCAGAACATGCGCAAAGTGATCTTCGCCTCGAGCATTGGCACCATTTTCGAGTATTACGATTTCTATCTGTACGGCACTCTGGCGGTCTTTTTCGGTGCGATGTTCTTCCCGCCAGGCAACGAGACTGCCGCGTTACTCGCCAGTCTTGCGACGTTCGGGGCCGGATTCGGTGTCCGGCCGCTCGGTGCCATCGTATTCGGTCGAATTGGTGACCTGATCGGCCGCAAGTACACGTTCCTGGTAACTGTGGTCATCATGGGTCTGGCGACCGCGCTCACCGGGTTTCTTCCCACCTATGCCCAGATCGGTATCTGGGCGCCGATCCTGTTGGTCACCCTTCGCCTCGCGCAGGGGCTGGCCCTGGGCGGTGAATACGGCGGTGCGGCCACCTATGTGGCGGAGCACGCGCCGGACCACAAGCGGGGGCACTACACCGCCTATATCCAAACGGCGGCGACAATCGGCTTTTTCTTGTCGCTGGCCGTGATCGGTGCAACCCGCACCTATTACGGACCGGAGGGATTCAAGGAATTCGGTTGGCGTATTCCGTTCCTGCTTTCGTTTGTTCTGCTCGGCGTATCGATCTATGTGCGACTGAAAATGGAGGAGTCGCCGATCTTTGCCAAGCTCCGCAGCTCGGGCAAAGTGTCGAAGAATCCGATCAAGGAAAGCTTCGCCAACAAGAAGAACCTGAAATATGTGTTGCTCGCGCTGTTCGGCGCAACGGCGGGTCAGGGTGTCGTGTGGTACTGCGGCCAGTTCTACGCGCTGACGTTTCTGCAGAAGCCGCTCAATCTGACATGGCAGCTCTCGTACACGCTGGTGGCCGTTGCGCTGCTCATCGGCACTCCGAGCTTCATCTACTTTGGCAAGCTCTCGGATCGCATCGGCCGCAAGAAGCTGATGATGGCCGGCTTCTTCCTCGCCGCTGCGACCTATGTTCCTATCTACATGGGAATCACGGCGCTCGCCAACCCCGGCAACCTGCCGGCTATCGAGTCGCTTCCGTTTGCCAACCTGGTGGGCATCGTGGCGCTGCTCACGGTTCAGGTCGTCTATGTGGGCATCACCTATGGGCCGATCGCCGCCTTCCTGGTCGAACTGTTTCCCACTTCGATCCGCTACACGTCGATGTCGCTGCCGTATCACCTCGGCCTTGGTTGGTTTGGCGGATTCCTGCCGCTGATCGCAACTGCGACCACCACCTCCGCGTGGGCACAGGAAAACTTCGGCAGCAACGCGATCTACACCGGCTTCATATACGCCTGCGGCGTCTGTCTCATGACCGCGATCATCGGCACGATCTATATCAAAGAGACCAAGGACAACAAGATCGATACGCCGGCCCATTGAGCAACGGAGCCTTCGCCATGCAACGAATTCTGCTGGTCGCCTGCTGGTTCGCTGCCATTGCATGCGGCGCGGCCCATGCCGAGGGAGTGGGCGTACTGCCGTTGCAGGTCATCAGCAAAGAGGCCAGCTTTCGGCTGAACCTGCAGTCGCATCCCGCGCCATTGCCGCTGAACGAACTGTTCGAGATCACTGTGAGTGTCGACGTCTCCGCTGCCGCCGACGATTCCAGCAATCCGGTTTGGCTGCGGGCCAGTGCCGAGATGCCGGAACACAAGCATGGCATGAACACGCGCGTCATCGTCGAACAGCTCGGCGACGGGCGCTTCGTCCTCAAGGGTTTGCTTTTCCACATGCGCGGGGAATGGCTCATTACCTTCGACGTGGCGAAAGGTCGGGTGCATGAGCAAGCGACGGCACGCGTTCAGCTCTAGTTGGCCGCTGTGCATCATCGCGGCCCTTGGCATGGGCTCGTGCAGCACAAAAATGCCGCCGCTTCCGGCGGTCGAATTCACGCCCGCCGAGCGCGAGCAATTGCTGACCTTGTCGCCGCTGCCCCCACCGCCGCGCGATACGACCAACGCGGTCGATACCATGCCTGCGGCTGTCGCATTGGGTGCGGCACTCTTCTTCGACAAGCGATTGTCTGGCAGCGGCCGGTTCTCGTGTGCCACCTGCCACGATCCTGCCAAGGCATGGACGGACGGCGCGAGCCTGCCGCAGGCGGAAAGTACCGGCCTGCGCAACACCCCCACGCTCTGGAACGCGGCGTATCAGCGCTGGTTGTTCTGGGACGGCAGGGCCGATTCGCTCTGGTCGCAGGCGTTGGGTCCCATCGAAGATCCGCTGGAAATGAACAGCACCCGTTTGCAGGTGGCGCATGCGATCGCGGGCGATGCATCGCTGACCGCGCTGTACGAGAACGTGTTCGGCGAACGGCCGGAACTCGGCGATTCACAGCGTTTTCCGGCGACCGGCGGTCCGCGCTCGCAACAGGTTGATGCGCAGATGAACTGGTGGCAGCTGCCCTCGTCTGATCGCGAGCGGGTGAATCGCATCTTCGTCAACGTCGGCAAGGCCATCGCGGCATTCGTCGGGACCATCGTCACGAAAGAGGCGCCCTTCGATCGCTTCGTCGCCGATCTGCGCGCAGGGCGGCTCTCAAGTACGGCGTTGCCGCCGTCCGCGCAACGCGGCCTGAAGTTGTTCATCGGCCGGGGAAATTGTGTCCTGTGCCACAGCGGCCCGAATTTCACCAACCTCGAGTTCCACGACATCCGGGTGCCGCCGCTGAATTCGCAGATGCAACCCGACCTGGGCCGATCGGAAGGCATCGCGAAGCTAGCTACCGACGAGTTCGTCACGGCGGGGTATTTCAGCGACGACCCCACCGGGATACGCGCCCAGCATCTGGCGTATCTGGATGCCGAAGCCGGCGTCCGCGGGCACTTCAAGACTCCGAGTCTGCGCAATGTCGCGCTCACCGCGCCTTACATGCACCAGGGGCAGATGGCCTCACTACGCGAGGTGGTCGAGCACGATTCGACTCTCGCCACGGCGGTCGAACCGGCCGATCCGAACCACGTCGAAGCGCTGCTCGTGAAGCTCAACCTGACCGAGCGCGAGATCGGCGACCTGATTGCATTCCTGCATTCCCTCAGCAGCGATCAGTAGGCATTGCCAGGACCCGGATGATGCGCCGCGTTCTTCTCCTCCTCGCGACGGTGGCAATCGCCGGTTGCCCGGATTCGCGGCGATTCGAGGTCACCGGAGTGCTGCTGAAGTACGAAAAGAGTGGCGAACTGACTGTGTCGCACGACGCCATACCGGGCTACATGGATGCCATGGCCATGCCCTTTACCCTGCGACGTGCCGAGGAAGCCGCCGGCATCAGGCCCGGCGACCGCATCGCCTTCCGGCTGACGGTTTCCGAGACCGACAGCTTCATTGATCACATTCGCGTCGTGTCCGCGGCCCGGCGCGATGCGGGCCTGACGCGCTCACCGACCGAGCGTTTGCTGGTCCAGGTCGGCATGCCGATTCCGGACTTCGAACTACTCGATCAGCGCGGGGAGCGCCGTACGCTGCACTCGTTCAGCGGCCAGGTGGTCGTCCTGACATTCATCTATACGCGCTGTCCACTGCCGGACTATTGCCCGCGGATGATGCTGAACTTTCGCGAAATCTCGCAGCGTCTGCACGAACGTGTGGGCAATGGCGTCACGCTGCTTACCGTCACCTTCGATCCACGTTACGACAGCAGCGAGGTGCTGGCGCGTTATGCGCGCTTCCACGGAGTCTCAGGTCCGGGATGGCACTTGCTGACGGGAAGCCCTAAGGAGATTCAGAAAGTGACCGAAGCCTTCGGCATCGAGTTCTGGCCGGAGGAAGGCCTGTTCACTCACACGCTGCAAACCGCCGTGATCGACCGGCATGGACGGCTGTTCGGGACACTGGAAGGCAAGGACTACTCCGTGCAGCAACTCGCCGATCTTGTGCAAGCGGCACTCGTCGCGCCCTGACTTCAAGCCATCCGATCGACGACTGACGCCAGCAGCCGCACCGAGCTCTCGGCCGCCGCGCGATCGGGAGCGTCATCGGCGTTGTTGAAGTCCGTTGGTTCATTGCTCTGGACGATTAGCCCGTCGCGACGTGGCGTCATGGACACCTTGCTGTCGTAGCTCAGGCCGTAGGCAATCTCGGTTTGCGGCACGAGTCGCATCAGCTGTCCGCGCACCGGGATGATCGACTCGTCGCCGAACAACGCGCGCGCGCCATAGCCGGTGGCGTTGATGAGTGTTTTTTCCTTGAGTTTTGCCAACTCGCCCGGGCTCTCGAATTCCCGCACGACCACCTCGCCGCCGGCGAGTAGAAAGTCGGAGTACAACATCCGTGCGTACGAAGAGATGTTGAACACCATGTTCGTCTGCCTTCGGACATAGGGCACCGCAAACGGGTGTGCGCCAGGAGGCAGCTCCTGGGACGCAGGCTTCAGGTCTTTGACCAGCTTCTCCAGTTCCGGATAGGTCGGCTCCCCGTCGCGCGGCCGCCGATGCTCCGGCTGGAACGGCTCCTCCGACAGTTGGTAACTGTCTCGCCATTCGATGGGATCGCCGGCGAGGCCCAGCAAGTTTTGATACATGCGATGTGAGTGGCGCACCATCCAGATCCATCGCTCGACGACGGCGGGACTGGCACCCGCTTCCGTGCAGAATCTGGAGTTGGGCGTCCAACTACCGGTGGCGAACGTCGAGCGCGTGTAAGGCGGCAGATCCTTTGCGTAGATGCGTACCTTCATCCCGGCACGCTGTGCGAGCAGCGCCGATGTCAGCCCCAGGGCTCCGCACCCGATGACCGCCACTTCCCGCGCGCCCGTGGTGGCGGCCTGCCGCACGGCCAGTTGGCTCGATCCCCAGGACAAGGACCAGCCGCTTCCGCCGTGGCCATAGTTGTGGATGACCGTCTTTCGACCCAGCTTTTCACTTTCGATGCGCGGCCCGGTTTCGCGGAAAGGCCGCGTGCAAACCGACAGCGAAATGATGCGATCGGGCGTTGCGCGAATTCGTGGCAGCGAGATCGCGCTGATGGGAACCGGTTCATCGCTCGCCGCCGAAGCTGCCAGCGGCAGTGTTGCGCCTGCACCGATTCCGCCGATTGCCTGAAGAAACTGGCGACGCTGCATCACTGCTGCGCAACCACTTCGCCGTAGTGCCACACCCGGCTCGCCTGTCGAAGCATTTCCTGGGACTCCGCTTTTTTTCCCAGTGCCCGCAACGCGCGTGCGCGCCCGAGGTAAGCGCGCCCGCTTCCAGGTTCGATGGTGAGTGCGCGTAGATAGGCCTTGTCGGCCGTCCGCGGATCGCCCGTTTCGAGAGCGACATGTCCCCACCCCTCCGCAACCGGCCTCGGATAGGCGGGCGGTTCCGTATAGAGCATCGAGCCTTCGCGCAGCGCCGCCTCTTCGAAGTGCCGCTGGCTGGCGCGGCGTTTGCCGGCACGCGCCTCGATACTCGCCTCGAGCTCGAGCGCCGCGATGCGCAGCGGCTCGAGCCCCGCTCCCGAGGTCTCGATATATGAGCGCATGGACTTGAGCGACGCCGAAGCCGCCGCGGCCTGGCCGGTCGCCGACTGGGCCAATCCCGTGGCCCAGGTACTCCACGCCTGCTGTGCTGGCTTGTCGTACACGGGCAAAACGCTGCCATCCAGGATCTCGTCCCAGCGCTCGAAGCGCACGAGCGTCTTGATGAGCGCAAAATGCCCCTGGCGCCAGACCGTCCGCTGACCGTCGCCGGCCCGCTCGCGCGGCGTTTCCTTGAACGCCAGCAGCATTCGAACCTGCGCCATCGACTCCTCGTAGCGCCCCAGCACGTTCAACGCATGGACCAGGAAATGAACGTTGTGCCCGTAATGTCCAGATGGATAGAGGGCATCCGCATTCATGTACATGAGCTCGTTCGCGGAGGCGGCGGTCAATGCCTTTACCGCATCCTCGACCCGATTGCTCTGAATATAGATATGTGCCGGCATGTGCAGTGCGTGGGGAATATTAGGCACGAGTTGCGGATAGAGTTCGCTGGCACGCCAGCCCTTCTCCGGCGTCGCACTGCCCTCGTAGCCGTGGATCAGGTAGTGGTTGGCACCGACATGATCGGGATCTGCTGCAATGACCTGCTCCAGCAACGCAACCCCTTCCAGCGTCAGCGCGCGCGGCGCCTTCGCAGGCAACACGTAGCCGTAGAGCATCACCAAACCGAGCATGGATTTCGCTTCGAGATCGTCCGGATATGCCGCCACGAGCTTGCGCATCGCGACGATGAAATCGGCATCGGGATCTTCGGTGGTCGGATTCAGGCGCGCCCACTGCGCCTCGATATACATGCGCTCGCGCGGTGTGACGGCGGCACGCATGGCCATGGCCTTGTCGATCGCTTCGCGTGCACGAGTCTTTGCGTCGATGGCCGAACCATTTACCGCGCGCTCGACTTGTTCTGCCGCGACCTTTTTGCCCGAACCTCCCCGCCCCCTGCCGCTGCGATCGCGCAGGTTCTGCCATGAGGAGCGATGCTCGCCCCCCGCCGCCGTGGCAATACCCCAGTAAGCCATCGCCATGTCGGGATCGAGTTGCGCGGCCTGCAGGAAAGATCGCTCCGCCTCGCGTGCCCAGAAGGAATGCAGCTGCGCCACGCCTTGATGGAAGAACGCATGCGCCTCGCTCGAATCGCTGGTCACGGGCAACTGCACCGCTCCCTGACCTGCAAGCAACGTTGCCGGCAGCGACGGCTGCGCGCCCGGAGGAACCAGGCAGAGGTCCGCTTCGTTCCGGTCTTCCGCCGCGACCGTGGACGTCAACAAGGAAGTGACGGCAATGCCCAGCATCAGGACTGAGCCGGCCGCCAGGAATGCCAGGCCCCGCTTCCTCACCGTCATCGCGTCGCGCTTGGGAATTGCGCCATCGCATCGAGGACTTTCGCATACGCCGCGTCGGCCCTGGCCACTTGCGGCTTCAGCATCAGCCGTTGCAGCGGCCACTGCTCGGTTTCCAGAATCCGCGTCTCCCAGGGGTTGGTCGAAAACTGCTGCACTGGCTCCGTCAGCATGGCATCGAGCTGTTTACGCAGTTCGGCGACGATGGCCGGTGCCTTGTCGCGATTCCACGTCGGCTCGCCGTCGACCACCACGTAGATAGGCGCCGAGTGCGCGATCGTCATGTTTCGTGGGTCCTGCCGGCTGCCAAGTGCACGGACCGCGATCCACATGCTGCGGTCGGCCGTCACCGTCTTGGTCAGCTTGACCGCATCGCTGCCGTTCGCCGCTGCGGTATCCGTCACATCACCGAGAACGACGAGCTCCAGGCGATCGAGGCTGTCGACGTCCGGATTCATGCGCGCCGCCGCCGAAATCGACAGCTTGGCGCCGCGCTTGACGCGCAACTCCTCGCCAATTCCCTTGCCGTTGATGGAAAACTCCAGCAACGGACCATTGGTGACGAAGACTTTGCCGGCTTCGAAGTTGTCGAACCAGACATCGAGATTGAACGCTCCACCGGTGTTCACGTAGTAGCGCACTACACCGGGCAGATCGCTATAGGGCCAGTCGGTACCCGCCGCGGGCGTGACGCGATAGCCCAGATTCAGCAATCGATACCAGCCGCCGGTCACGAGCCTGCCACCCTGCAGCACCTCGATGAAGTCGACCTGGCCGAAAGGCGCGAGCAGCACCATGCCGCGGTTCATGCGCGCGGCTCCCGCGCCGTCGCTCGAGCCCTCGCTCCAGCCCATGTGCGCAAAGCCGGACACACCACCCTGGCGCTTCGATTCCTCGAAGACCTTGTGATACATGAAATATTCTTCGGCCTCGAGGTGAATGGGCCGTTGGATATCCAGATGCACCGTGTGGCCGAAATGCGAGGTGCGCGGATCCTCCTGGCCGGAGACGATGAAATGTCCGTCGCGCTCGAAACGGCTCGCCTTGCCCCAGGACTTGGGCTGCTTGAAGTGAACCTTGCTGATGTTGCCCATCTCCAGCAGATTGCCGACGTGCACGTTCTCGGCGGCGACGAAGCCCCAGATGGAGGGATCCGACACTTCGTCGCGCGTCACGTGGATGTGTGTATCGCCTGAATACCAGCCGGCGGCCGGCATGTCGGCGAAACGCCGCAATGAGACGCTGACCTTGCTTACCTCGTCTTTCTTAACGTCGACGCTGCCGTGATACACGCGATATTCCGGTCCGCGTGTGACAACGAGTTCGTACTTCCCGACAGGCACACGTCCCTGATAGCTGCTGTCGACGTAGAACGCCTGCCGATTTTGCGAGGGCCAGAAGGTGCGCTCGTTCACCGGGACCATCCGCAGGTCGTCCGCGAACCGTTGCAGCATCAGGGCCTGCTCCGAAGGCAGCGGCGCTTTGCCCGTTCCGTCGTACAGCCCCACTCGTGCCGGAATGGAGGCGCCTGTCTGTCCGTCCTTGACTGTGAGCGACACAGTGCCGTACTCGGTCGCCACTTTCGTGGTGTTGCTGCGACGAATCGACACGTCGCAGACCATCAGCGCACCCGTGATGCCGGAGTTGTTAGGCGTCGCGAGCGCGAAGTCCGCACCCTGGGTGCCTAACCCTGCGAAGCGCGCGCGATCGAGGGTGATGCTGCTCGTCGAGAACGTGACCGCCTTCGGCGGCTCGATCCGAGCGCTCAGACCCTGTCCGGTGTCGCCGCTGCGATCCCAGGCGACAACGAATGGCATCGTGTACTGGGCGGCGTAGGTAATGTCGAGAGTGACGGTCTCGTCGATGTCGAACGCGAAGCGATCGTCGACGTCGAAGGCGATGTTGTCACCGACGATACAACTCTTGCCTTCCAGCACGCGTACGTGAGCATACGGCAGGAAGTTGGAGCTGCTGATCCCGGCGAAGTGCGTGCGATTGGTCACGAACACGCGCGACAGATTGGGCCGCGCCCAGTCCATGACCTGCACGTAGCGTGCATCGGTGCCGTGGGCCCAGGCCTCATCCGGCGCGAACAGAAGAGCGGCGGCGAACACGGTAGCGCCGGCGGCAACGCCGGCGGCAAACCTCGTGGATACTGCTGACTGGCTCATATGATTACGTCAATGATTGTGATCGTCGGCCGCGGGCTGTGCCGGCAGCGCCGCGATCGGCTTCGCGCCGCCCGAGTACTTGGTCCACTCAGCGAGGATCTTCTCGTAAGCGGCATCTGCCATCGCAATCCGCGGCCGCAACAGCGGTTGCTGCAAAAGCCACTGTGCCGGCAGAAGCGCCCGCGTCTCCCACGGCTCGTTGCCGGTGACGGGAGTTTCGTAAGGTTCTGTCAGCAGCTCCTGCAACTGGCCGCGCAGTTCGGCGATCGTCTCCGGGACCTTGTCGCGGTTCCAGGCGGGTTCGCCATCGACCACCACGTAGATCGGCGCGCTGTGCGCAACCGTCATGTTGTTAGCCGCCTGTTTGCCCCCGAGCGCACGCACCGCGATCCACATGCTGCGATCCGCAGTGATCTGCTTGCGCAACTGCGCGTTATCCGCTCCGCCGGAGGGGATGGTGTCGATGACGTCGCCGCCGACCACCAGTTCGAGCCGGTCGAGCGAATCGACGTCGGGATTGAGACGCGCCAATGCCGAGATATCGAGCTTGGTGCCACGCTTGACGCGCAACTCCTCGCCCATGGTCTTGCCATTGATGGTGAACTCGAGCGTCGGGCCATTGGTCACGAACGATCGGCCCTTGCCGAATGACTCGAACCACTTGTCCAGGTTGAAGGGTCCGTCGACCTTGACGAAGAAGCGAACCACGCCCGGGAAATCCGAGTAGGGCCAGTCCGTGCCCGCCGCCGGCGTTACTCGAATGCCGAGATTGAGCAACCGGTACCAGCCCTCCGTCACCAACCGGCCTCCTTGCAATACCTCGATGAAATCGACCAGTCCGAGCGGTGCGAGCAGGTTGACGCCGCGAATCACCCGCGGGGAACTCCCGCCTCGTGCCGACCAGCCCAGGTGCGCGAAACCCGACAATCCGCCGGTGCGCTGAAACTCCTCGAACACCTTGTGGTACTGGAAGTACTCGTCGGTGCGCAGATGAATCGGCCGATCGATGTTGAAGTGCACGGTATGGCCCATGAACGCGGCGCGCGGCGCTTCCTGGCCCGAGACGATGAAGTGCCCGTCACGCTCGAAGCGGCTGGCCTTGCCCCAGGCCTTGGGCTGATGGAAATAAACATTCGTGATGTTGCCCATCTCGAGCAGGTTGCCGACGTGCACATCCTCGGCGGCCACGAATCCCCAGATCTTGGGGTCCGCGACTTCATCGCGCGTGACGTGGATGTGGGAATCGCCCGAGTACCAGCCCTTCGATGGCATATCCGAGTAGCGCTGCAGAGCGACGTTGACGCTGGTCGTCTGCCCCGCTTTCACTTCGAACTTGCTCTGGTGCACGCGATACTCGAGTCCGCGCGAGACGACGAGTTCGTAGGTGCCGGCAGGCACCGCGCCGTCGTAGTCGCTGTCCACGTAGAACGACAATCGGTTCTCCGAGGGCCAGAACGTTCTCTCGTTGACGTGCAACATGCGCAGGTCATCCGCGTACCGCTGAAGCGTGAGCGCCTTGTCCGACGGCAGCGGCGCGCGCCCGGTCGAGTCGTACAGGCCGATTCTCGCCGGGACGGAGCCGCCCGTCTTGGCATCCTTGATCGTCAGTTTCACAGTTCCCATCGGCGCGGGCGCCGGGGTCGTGTTGCTGCGCTCCACCTTGATGTCGCACAAAGTGACGAGGCCTTCGGCCACCCCGTTCTTCTGGCGCTGGATGCCGATGGCAAGGTCGGAACCCTGCACGCCCTGCCCCGCGAATCTGGCGCGATCGAGCTTCAGGGTCACGCTGCTGAACTTCGACTCGAGGTCCGGCTTGACGTCGACCTCGGCCAGGCCCTGCGCCGAGCCACCGCTCTTGTCCCAACCGACCACGAACGGTGCCGTGTAGTTAGTCGCATAAGTCAGGGTCACCGAGACGGTCTCATCGATATCGAAGGCATACCGATCGTCCACATCGAGGGCCACCAGGTCCGAGATCACGCACGACTCACCCTCGACCATTTCCACCCGCCCGGGGAATGAAGCCCGGTACTTGAGCTGGTCGAAATGCGACTCGTTGGTGACGAACACCTTCGTGATGCGGTCCTTCTTCCAGTTCATGATGTCGACGTAACGGGCCTCGTTACCGTGACCGAGCGCGCTGCCGCTCAGCGAAGCCAGAGCTGCGGCACACCCGAGCAATACGACACGGCGGATCATTTCGCACCACCCACTGCGGACGTGGCGCCGGTGAACTTGGTCCACTGGTCCAAGAGCTTGGCGTACGCCGCGTCGGCCAAGTCGATGCGGGGCTTCAGCAGCGGACGCTGTTTCCGCCACTGCTCCGTCAGCACCTCGCGGTTCTCCCAGGCTTCGTTGCCCGTGATCGGTGTCTCATACGGCTCGGTCAGCATCTGTTTCAACCGATCGCGCAGCTCGGCGATGATTTCCGGCACCGCCTCGCGCTTCCATGTCGGCTCGTCGTCGACGACGACGTAGATAGGGGCGCTGTGCGCGACCGTCATGTTGCGGCGATCCTGCTTCGATCCGTAGGCGCGCACCGCCACCCACATGCTGCGCTCCGCGGTGAGCTGTTTGCGCAACGTCACGTTGTCTTTGCCCGCTGCCGGCTGCGTGCCGGCCACGTCACCGAGCACCACCAGTTCGAGACGGTCCAGAGCATCGAGCTCCGGATTCATCTTCGCACTCGCGACGAGATCCAGCTTGGTACCGCGCTTCACGCGCAGCTCCTCACCGATTCCGCGGCCGTTGATCTTGAAATCCAGCAGCGGTCCGTTGGTGACGAAGGTGCGGCCCTTGTCGTAGGCATCGAACCAGGCGTCGAGATTGAACGGCCCAGGCACGTTGACGTAGAAGCGCACGACTCCTGGGAAGTCGCTGTACGGCCAGTCGGTGCCCGCCGCGGGCTTGACCTTGTAGCCGAGGTTGAGCAGCCGGTACCAGCCTTCGTGTTCCAGGCGTCCGCCCTGCAATACTTCGATGAAATCGACGAGTCCGAAGGGTGCGAGCATCGCGAGGCCGCGATTCATCTTCGGCGGTCCGCCGTCGCGCGATCCCCAGCCCATGTGCGCGAAGCCCGCGAGGCCACCCTGCGATTGCACGTCCTCGAACACCTTGTGATAGAGGAAGTACTCCTCCGTCTTCAGGTGCACCGGGCGATTGATGTTGAAGTGCACGGTGTGTCCGAAGAAGCCTGTACGCGGCGACTCCTGGCCCGACACGATGAAGTGGCCGTCACGTTCGAAGCGGCTGGCCTTGCCCCAGGCCTTCGGCTGGTTGAAGTAGACCTTGATGATGTTGCCCATCTCGAGCAGGTTGCCGACGTGCACGTCCTCGGCGGCGACGAAGCCCCAGATCTTCGGGTCGGCGGCTTCATCGCGGGTGACGTGAATGTGCGAGTCGCCGGAGTACCAGCCCGCGGCGGGCATGTCCGCGTAGCGCTTGAGACTCACCGCGACGTCCGTGGTGCGATCTCTGCGCACCTCGATCTTCGCCTTGTGGAACTGATACTCGATGCCTCGCCCGACGACGAGCTCGTAGGTACCCACCGGCACCCGGCTTTCATAGGTGCCATCGGCATAGAAAACCTGGCGGTTCTCCGTCGGCCAGAAGGTGCGATCGTTGGCCGCCAGCATCCGCAGATCGTCCGCGAAGCGTTGCAGCATGAGTGCTTTGTCGGAGGCGAGCGGCGCCTTGCCGGTCGAGTCGTAGAGCCCGATACGTGCCGGCACCAAGCCGCCGGTCTTGGCATCGCGTAGCGACAACTTGACCGTGCCGAATTCGGTGGGGGCGATGGTCTTGTGGCTGCGCGCAACTTTGATGTCGCACACCACCATCGTGCCCAGATCGGGCGCGGCAATGGCGATGTCGGCGCCCTGAGTCGCCTGGCCGGCGAAGCGGGCACGATCGAGCGTCAGCTTCAGCGTCGGAAACTTCTCGACCTTGCCCGGTGTCACCTGGTGCAGGCCGACACCATTGCCACCGCTCTTGTCGTAGCCGATCAGGAATGGGGTGGTGTATTCGGCGGCATAGGTCAGCGACAGTTCCACGGGCTCATCGAGGTCGAAGCCGTACTTGTCGTCGACATCGAATGCGATGAGCTGTCCCACGATGCAGGAGCGACCTTCGACATTGATGACCTGCGGCGTCGCTTCCGCCCAGTTGCCCGGCAAGCCTTCAAGGTGCGCGCGGTTGGATGCGAAGATCTTGGTGAAGTTCTCTTTCTTCCAGTCGAGGAACTCGACAAAGCGCGCCTCGCTGCCGTGACCGAAAGCCGGAGACATCGGGGCGAGCGCGCCGACGAACGCGCTCAGCGCGTATGCCGCAGCGCGCAGGCCCTGCGTACCTTTCTTGCTATGCATGATCTGTCTCCCAGAGAAACATCTGTTGTTCACTTGGACGCCCGTTCGCGGATCAGGCGCACGGCGCGGCGCGTATGACTCACGGCGGCTACTTCGCCTTGACCGCGATCACGTCTATCTCGATCTTGAGGTCCGGTCTCGGCAACGACAGCACCGCAATGGTGGTGCGCGCCGGCTTGTGCGGCTGTTGCGGGTTGTTGAAGTACTGCGTATAGGCTTGCGTCCAACCCTGGCGGTCGACACTGCCGTTCGCCTCGGGCACGACGTAGGCGCGCAGGAACACGACATCCTTGAACGTCAGGCCGGCGGCGGTCAGCCGTTTCTGCAAGGTGTCGAGTGCGGAGAGAGCCTGGGTCTTCATGTCCCCGGGGACGGCCGAGACCACACCCGCCGACAACACCAGGGGCGCGTTCGCGGCGACCGCGACGCCGGAGGAGATCATGGCCGTCGGCTCACCGAAGGCTTTCAGGCGCGGATTGTCTGCTTTCGCATCGAACAGATCGGGCGCCTTGGGAAATGCCGCGACGATTTCGATCTCGATCATCATGGTCGGAGAACCGTACGTCGGCGTCGTCACGGTCGTGCGCGCGGGTTTGTGCGGATTCTCCGCGTTGTTGAAGAACTCTCCGTAGGCGGCGTTCCACCCGTCGTAATCGAAGGACCCGTTGCGCCGGTCCGGTGCGAGGAATGCGCGTAGATAGACGACGTCCTTGAACGTGAGTCCCACGCCCGCGAGATTCTTCTGCAGGGCGAGCAACGTGTTGCGCGCCTGCGTGCGCATGTCGCCGCGATGGCGGATGTCCGTCTGCGGCACGGACTCGTCGATAACAGGAGGAGTGGTGCCCGCAGTGAAGTACAGCGCCGTATTCGGCAGCACGCCGATGCCGGCGAGGATGTGTCGCTCCTTCGTGCCATAAGGCTTCAGTTGCGAATTGAAGGATGGCAACCCCGCGCGCGCGGCACTCGCGAAATCCGTGCCTGTCTTTGGCAGGCAGACGAAGTCGATCTCGATCAACGTGCCCGGACGGCCCAGCAATGGCACCGCCACCGTGGTGCGAGCCGGCTTGACCCCGCCAGGTTTCGCGGAATGGTTGAACACCTCATCCCAGGCCGCGTTCCAGCCCTCGTAGTCCACCTTGCCATCGGCGCCGGGAGCGAGGTACGCGCGCACGAAGGCGACATCTTCGAACGACAGCCCCGCGTCCTTCAGATTGGCACTCAGACGCTTCAGTGTCTGTGCCGCCTGACCCTTCATATCCGTGGGCGCATCGGCGCCCGCCGTCGACCCCGATGGAAAGTACAGCGGGATCGCGCCCGGCGAAACCGTTACCGGTGAGTAGCGTCCGCTGACGTCACCCACCGGTTTGAATGCCGGCGCACCCAGCGCCACGGTCGCGACGAACGAAGACAGAAACAGGGCCGGGAAGAGTTTGTTCATCGAATGGAGCTCACCTTGCCCGGGACTGGCGCAGCGAACTTCGCATGCAGGTCGAGGAGCTTCTGGTAAGCCGCATCCGCGGCATCGACCGTCGGCTTGAGCAGCGGCTGCTGCAGCAACCATTGATCCTGCAACGTGAGGCGCGTCTCCCATACTTCATTGCCGGAGATGGGCGTGTCGATAGGATCGGTCAGGATGCGCTGCACGCGACCGCGCAGTTCGGCGACGATGGCGGGCACGGCCTCGCGCTTCCAGGTCGGTTCGTCGTCGACGATGACATAGATAGGCGCGGTGTGTGCGACGGTGTTGTTGCGCGGCTCCTTCTTCGAGCCATAGGCACGCACGGCTATCCACATGCTGTGTTCCGCCGTCAGCTGCTTGCGCAGCGCAACGCTCTCCTTGCCTTCGGCCGCCTGCGTCGCATTCACATCGCCCAGCACGACGAGCTCGAGACGATCCAGCTTGTCGAGCTGCGGATTCATCCGTGCCGCTGCTGCCACGTCCAGCCGCGTGCCGCGCTTGACGCGCAACTCTTCGCCGATGCCCTTGCCGTTGATGGTGAAGTCCAGCAATGGACCGTTGGTGACGAAGGTGCGGCCCTTCTCGTAGGACTCGAACCAGCTGTCGAGATTGAATGGCCCATCTACCTTGGCGTAAAAGCGGACCACGCCCGGGAAATCGCTGTACGGCCAATCGGTGCCGGCCGCCGGTTTGACGCGATAGCCGAGGTTGAGCAGCCGATACCAGCCCGCGTCCTCGAGCCGGCCGCCCTGCAACACTTCGATGAAGTCCACGAGGCCCAGCGGCGCGAGCAATGCCATGCCGCGATTCATCTGGCCTGCTTGCGGAGCGTTGCCTGCTTCACCGGCACCGCGCCATCCCATGTGAGCGAATCCGGAGATCCCGCCCTGGTTCGCCACTTCCTGGAAGGCCTTGTGATACAGGAAGTACTCATCGGTCTTCAGGTGCACGGGCCGATCGATGTTGAAGTGAACCGTGTGACCGAACTGACCCGTACGCGGTGCCTCCTGTCCGGAAACGATGAAATGACCGTCGCGTTCGAACCGGCTCGCCTTGCCCCAGGCCTTCGGCTGGTGGAAGTAGACGTTCTGGATGTTGCCCATCTCCAGCAGATTGCCGACGTGCACATCTTCCGCCGAGACGAAACCCCACAGCTGCGGGTCGGCCACTTCATCTCGCGTCACATGGATGTGCGAATCGCCTGAATACCAGCCGGCAGCCGGCATGTCGGCGTAACGCTTCATGTTGATCGTCACCGCCGTGGTCTGGTCCTTCGTGACCTCGATCTGGCTGCGATGAAACTGATACTCGATGCCCCGGCTCGCCACGAGTTCGTACGTGCCGATCGGTACACGGGCTTCGTAGTTGCCGTCGGCATAGAACACCTGTCGGTTCTCGCTCGGCCAGAAGGTCCTCTCGTTCGCGGTGAGCATGCGCAGATCGTCGGCGAAGCGCTGCAGCATGAGCGACTTGTCGCTCGCCAGCGGTGCCCGTCCGCTCTTGTCGTACAGACCGAGTCGCGCCGGAACCAGGCCGCCGGTCTTCGCGTCGCGCAGCGTGAGCTTTACCCGGCCGTAGGCTTCAGGCGCGATCGTCTTGTTGCTGCGAACCACTTCGATGTTGCACACGACGATGCCTTTCGGCGCTCCGAGCGCGATGTCGGCGCCTTGCGTCGCCTGTCCCGCGAGTCGCGCGCGGTCCAGGGTTACTTTCGCGGTCGTGAAAGCCGGGCCCGGCTGCGGCGTGATCTCGATGACGCCCGCGCCGTTCCCGCCGCTCTTGTCCCAGCCGATGACGAACGGCGAGGTGTACGCCGTCGCATACGTCACGGATAGCTCCACCGGTTCGTCGATGTCGAAAGCGTAGCGGTCGTCGATGTCGAAACCGATCACCTGCCCGAGGATGCACGACTGACCCTCGATCATCCGGATCTGCGGTCGCACGGAGCCGCTCGGCGAGCCTTCGAGGTGCGAGCGATTCGCACCGAAGACGCGCGTGATGTTAGGGATCTTCTTCCAGTTCAGGAACTCGACCATGCGGGCTTCATTGCCATGGCTCCACGCCGTCCCGGCGCACAGCGTTGCGGTTGCCGCGATTGCCGCGCGCACGCCGTACTTCCACAATCTGCTCTGACTCATTGCTGTCTCCGGATGGGGGCGTTACGTAGCGGAGACGGAAGGAATGCGAGGGCACCCTACCTCGCGTCACAGCACCCGCTGGATCAGCACGCAGAGAGTCACCACCGCGCCGCCTAGCAGCCAGCGTCGCTCGACGGTGCGGCTCGCGAGTGCCCCGGCGAGACAGGCACTCAGCACCGCGGCTAACAATGAGTACCAGTAGAGCGGTTCGACCCGTTCCTCGACCTGCGAACCCGTGGCGTGTTGCCGGGCAGTGGCGAGAATCGAAAATGCCGTGTCCCGATCCGGTGCAGCACCCAGCTCGAAGTACTGACCACCGCCCTGTCGTGCGATGTAGCGCAGCGCCGCACGGTCGAGCGTCCCGCGAATTTTGGTGTCGGGTATGCGGCCGTCATCGCCGCGCGGCTGCGGTATCAGCCCGCCCGTGACCGTGCCGACGCCGATGACGTAGATCTTTACATCGCGCTCCCGGGCCCGCGCCAGGGCGGCGTCCAACTCGCCGCTCCAGGCCTGGCCATCGGAGATCAGCAGGAACGCGCGCGCATTGTTGCTGCGTCCAAACAACTCTTCGTTCTTTTCGATCAGCTTCAGCCCCCACAACACGGCTTCGGCAATGTTGGTGTTCCAGGTCGTGTCGTCCTCCAGTGGGAACGGCGGCACCTCACCCAGGTGATCCAGAAAGAACAGAAGAGAATTGGGGTCGCGGGTCAATCGCAGCTGCGGCGCGGTGCGATGCGCGAACAACGCGAGCGCCGCGCGATCGCCTTCCCAGCGCAGTGAGGCTGCCATCACTCGCACGAACTGTTGCGAGCGTTGCCAGCGATTCGGCGGTACATCCTCGACATGCATCGATGCGGATGCATCCTGGAGGATGACCATGTCCACGCCGCTCTTGTCGATTACCGCGGCCAGCGCCTGCGGCTGGGCCAGCGCCACGATGCACAACGTGGCCGCCAGAGCGACTGGCAGCCAGGGGGCCAGGTCACCTAGCAATCCCGGGCGAGCCCGCAGTGGCGCGGGCAGTGCACGGGCGCACTTCGCCAGATCCCTGCGACGCCGCACGATGCGCCATGCCAAAAGCAGGCACAGCCCCGCCGGGACCCACAGCAACCAGAGGAACTGGGGCTCCGCGAAGCGCAGGGTCTCGAGATGAAAATCTTCCGGCATCAGCCTTTGCGTTGGCGCGGCGCATTCTTGCCAGCCTCGCGCCCCTCCTTCTGATCCTGCAATTCCTTTGACTCCAGCGGGATGTGAATCTTGAAGTCGGTGGGATCCGCCGCCTGCGGCTCGCCGCCGAGGTGACCGAGTGCCCCTTGATCGCCGCCCTCGCCCGTCTTGGGCGGGCCGCTTTTGCCGGCCGCAAGAACTCGCAACCGCACGAGGTACTCGTAGTTGTAGGCAACGCCGGTCCCGTTCGGCCCGTTGCGCAGCACGGAGAGTTGCGCGGCGATCGCCGCATCCAACGCTTCCAGTCGCGACTTCTGGTCCTGCGCAGCCGGGTACTTCTCGCGAAAGACAGCGTTGGCGACGATCGACTGCAGGCGGATGTTGTCGCTGGGCAATTCCGCCATCGGGTCGCCCTGCTGTGGGATCAGCGCGCGATAGTCCCGTTGCCAATAGTAGAGCTCCGCCTGGTCGGCACGAATCTCCGCGAGAGTCGCGCGGCCAGAGGGCAGATACGCAGCGAAACGATGCAGGCGCTCCAATTTGGTCAGCGTCTCGCCCACGCCCGCATACTGCTGCGTGACCAGCGACAACTGGGTGTGCGCGAGCTGCGACTGAATCCGGCCCCAGGACACGCCCGCGACACCCGCGATGAACAGCAGGCACGCCAGGAGTAGGTAGGTCGGCTTGGCTCTCATGGAAACGTCCTCAAACTACGCAGGCCCAGTTTGGCCGCGGTGGCCGCGAGCCACAGCAGAACCGCAATCAGTGCATAACCCGGAAACTGCAGCTCTCGCGAACGGTATTCGCGCAATTCCACCTTGCCGGGCGCGAGCTTGTCGATTTCGTGGACGGCACGCAGGATCGTCGCCTCGTCCGCCGCCGGGTAGAAGCGCCCGCCGGTCTGCTCGACTGCCTCCTTCCACAACTCGTCCGGCATCACGGCGCCGAGCCCCTTGTTGAAGGCGACGCGAATCATGTACACCGGGATGCCGTGCTGGCGGGCGTCGGCCATGATGTGTTTGATCGGCCGGCCCTGCAGAATGGTCTGGCTGTCCTGACCATCGCTGAAGATGACGATCAGATTGCCGGCCGCGCCGATGAAGTCGAAGACTTCGAACAGCTCCGTACTCTTCTGGATTGCACGCATGATGATCGTGCCCTGGTCCGGGAAGCGTTCCCATTCAGCCGGTTCGGCGATCAGCCGCATGCTCAGCAGCACGTTCTCGTAGTCGGTAGTGAACGGGGTCACCACGTAAGCCTCATTGCCGAACTCCACCAGTGCGATGAGATCGCGGAACGTGCCCTCCATGCGCAACCGCATGAAGTATTCCGCTGCCGCCACCGTCGCGAAGTAGGTCGGACCGCCCTGCTTGTTGAAGTTGGGCGAGTGAAAGGGTTGGTTCATGCTCGAGGACGCATCGATCAGCACGGCGATGCGTCTTCCGGGAAAGGTCTTGTCCTCGCGCACCAGCGTCGTGTAGGGATCGGCGAGTGCCAGCAGCGCGAACGCAAGCCCGACGACGAACAGCACGAACGGCGCATGGCGCATCGCAGCCGCAGTCGATGGCCTTACTACCGGCAGCAATGCCGCCAGCGCGATCGCGTTGCGCCTGCGCGGCCGTTGCTCGCGCCGCGCATGCCACGTGATGAGAAGCGCGGCCGCCATCGTCAAGGCCGTCGCGACGAGGATTGCCGCCTCCAGCCGCCCGAAGCGCAGCTCCGCCGGTCGAAGCTGCAGCCACTCCCACAGCACTTCCGATATCGCTTGCACTACGCCGCACCGGGTGCGGTGTGCCTTGCCACGAGGGCTTGCAAGCGCGCGGGCAGCAAAGCGGCCAGGAGCAGCTTGCGAGTCGCGTCAAGCGCATCCTGTATCGCCCGGCCCGCCTCGGCCATGCCGGCGTCATCGGCCGCCTCGCGTCCATAACGGACGTCCGAGCATTCGGCGAGCGCCACCGCCAGATATTTGATGGCCTCGTCAGAGACGAAGGACGGCGATGCGTGCGCACGCAGCTGTGCCGCCGTGAGGGAGGCCGTGATGGCGACGATCGGTCGACGCAGCGACAGCCGGCGCAGCAACCATTCACCACTCTCGGCAGGCCGCTGGCGAGTGGCAATCTGCTGACGCACCGGGCTGCCAATGGCCACGGCACCCAGCACGCGCAACATCGTCAGCGCCTCACCCAGTCGGGCATCGGTCCAGCCATCCTTGCCGGCAGCCGAGGCGACCTTTCTCAATGCCGCTCGACAGCCCGCCACGACACGCCAGTCCGCTACGCGAAAGGCTGTCTTCACCCGAGGCGCGCGCATCGCCCGAATGACGCTGCCCAGGAACAGCAGTAGGTAGAGCGCACCTGCCGCCAGGAGTCCGCAACCCACCATGAAAGCCATTGCCGCCCGGCTGCGTCTGCGCTCGATGGATGCGAAGGAGTGCGCGGACACATCCTCGATGTCATCCGCCCGCGCGGGCACGAGCGCCAGGATCTTCATCGGCAAGGGTGGCAGCACGTAGGTTCGCTCGCGTCCCTGCTGGACATTGCCGCCGGGCGGACCGACCGCGATGCTGTAGACGATCTCGAGCGGTGGCAGCGGCACGTCCAGACCGAAGAACTCTTCTCCCGTCAGCCGCAAAGTGTATTCGTACTGCGTGTAGCGCCAGGGGGGCGCGACGACATCCTCACTGCGGGTCCCGGCCACGACCTCGAAAGGCGCCAGATCGACGACGTCCGGTTGCAACTGATCGAAGTCCGGCACGACCGTCGCCGATTCGGTTTCGGCCGCGGCACAAGTAAGCGTGAGTCGCAATTGTTCGCCGACATGCACCGCGACGCGATCGGTGCGCCACCAGCATTGCAGCGGCGGTACCTCCGTCGCCTCGGCGAAAGGACCGGCGAGCAGAACCAGCAATGCAAAACAGCGTCGCATTCAACCTCGCATCTTTTGCAACCGGCGGCTGGCGAAGCAGGTGGAGAGCGTTTCTTCGAGCTCCCAGCGGCCCGCGCCCACACGCACGATATCCAGACCACGAGACCGCGCGTGTCGCACGGTCGCGCCCTGCCATTCGTCGATCCGCTCGATCATTTCCGCGGCTGCCGCCCGCGAGACCGTGCGGGACTCGCCGGTTTCGACGTCGTAGATCTCCAGCCATCCGGCACTGATCGGCGGCACGGCGAACACCGGACGCGCATCCACCATCACCACCAGGACGTCATGCTCGCCCGTCAGCACGGCGAAACGCTCGATCAGCTCGTCGATGTCGGCCAGCAGGCAGTCCGACACCAGCACGAGCAGCGATGAACTGCGCAGGTACGATTCCAGTTGCGGGATCAACTCGCCGCTGCCCGCCGCGCTGTCATCGCTGCACTGTGCGTACAGCGACAGGCAATGCATCGCATGCGCCTTGCCAGCGCGCGGGCGCAAGGTGCGGAGCGGCCGGCAGCGATCGTCGAACGCGACGAGGCCGAAGCGGTCCTGACTGAAGGCGGCTGACAGGCCCAGCACTGCCAGACATCGCAGGATGGTGGTGCGCAGTTGCGCGCCCGCCGGACCGCAGTGGGTAGATAGTGAGGCGTCCGCCGCGACCATGACGGTGGCTGCACTGTCCTGCTCGAGCTGCCGGGTGATCAGCGGGCTGAAGTTGTTGAGGGATGACTGCGACCAGTCGATCGACGACATCCCGTCGCCCGGCTCCCACTCGCGCAGACCCCTGACATCGAAGCCGGTGCCGGCGTATACGCTGGCGTGATCACCCGCGGCGTGTTCGCGCATGCGTCGCAGCAGGAATGTCTCGATCGCCGATACATCGGCGGGATTGATCAACCAGGACGGCTCCGTGGCGGCAACGCTCACGGCACCGCCACGTTGGCGACCACATCGTCGATCACGGCTTCGACGGTGATTCCCTGGCTCGCCGCCTGCGGCGCCAGCCAGACGCGATGACCCAACACATAACGCGCCAGCTCCTGCACATCCTCGGGCAACACGATCGCCCTTTTTCGCTGCAGCAGCGCCCAGACCTTGACGAGTCGCCCCCAGCAGATCGTGGCACGTGGTGAGGCACCCAGCTCCACATAACTTTCCACCAGGGCCGAGGGCGAACGTTGGTGCCAGCCCGAGGCAGCGTCGAACGGTCGTGTGGCTGCCACCAGGCGCTGGATGTAGGCAGCGATCCGCTCGTGCAGAAAGACTTCGCGGCTGATCGCTGCCCGCAGTTCGAGAATGCGCTCCTTAGTCGCGAGGGGTCGCAGGCTGATTTTCTTGAAGTCGAAATTGACGAGCTTCTGTTCCTCCTGCGGCGGCAGGTAGGGCACGTTGACGATGATGGCGAAGCGATCGGTGGCGGCCTCGGAAAGCGCGAACGTGCCCTGACCCAGCTCGATCGGATTCATGGTCGCCAGCGCAAAGCTGAACTCCGGCAGTTCGCAGGTCGTCTTGCCCACCGTCACCGTGCGATCCTGCAGTGCTTCGAGGAAGGCGCTTTGCGACTTCACGGGGATGCGGTTGATCTCATCCAGCAGGATGATTTCCGCGGATGCGAGCGGACCGAACTCCGTGATGAACTCGCCGGTCGCGGGATTGATCATCTGGAAGCCGACCACTTCGGCCGGGTGCAGATCGGCGCGACCCTGAATCCTCGCGAACTTCGCATCGCTGATGGCGGCGAGAATCACGCCAAAGAACGTCTTGCCCACGCCGGGAACGCCGCGCAGCAACAGGTTGCCCGCGTTTACCTGGCGCTTTTGTCCCTTGTCGTAGCTCGTGGGGATCTCCGCCATGAGCACTACGTTTGCGAGTGCCTTCTCCTTCTCGTAGCCGATGAGCGCCTTGCCGCCTTCGGCAAGGACGGCTTCGTGAAAGGCGATCGCCTCGCTCAGGTCGGGATGCAGATTTTCAGGTGCGGAGACTCGATCGAGCATGCGCTAACGCGCCGTGTACTTCTGCAGCGACATGAGCAGCTGCTCGTACGCCGCGTCGGCCGCATCGACGTGCGGCTTCAGCAGCGGACGCTGCAGCAGCCATTCCTCGGCCAGCACGGTTCGCGTTTCCCACGGCTCCGGCCCGGTCAGAGGTTCGATGCGCTCGACCATGATCCGCTGCAACTGCAGCCGCAGGTCACTCACGATCGTGGGCAACGCGGCTCGATTCCAGGTTGGCTCATCGTCGACCACCACATAGATAGGTGCGCTGTGCGCGATCGTCATGTTGTCCGCATGCTGGCGGCTGCCATAGGAGCGCACCGCTATCCACATGCTGCGATCGGCGACGAGTTGCTTGCGGATGGCTGCGCGGTCGGTTCCGTTGGCCGGCGAGCTCGCGTCGACGTCGCCCAGGATCACCAGCTCCAGTCGATCCAGCGCATCGACGTCGGGGTTGAGCTGCGTCGCGGCGGTGATATCCAGCACCGTGCCGCGCTTCACCTTGAGTTCCTGGCCCATGGTGCGGCCGTTGATATTGAACTCGAGAAACGGACCGTTCGTGACATACGTGTGTCCGGCACGAAAGGCCGCGAACCATGCGTCGACATTGAGAGGTCCGTCGAGCTTGACGAAGTTGCGCACGACGCCGGGGAAATCGCTGTAAGGCCAGTCCGATCCGGCCGCCGGGTTGATGCGGTAACCCAGATTCAGCAGTCGGTACCAACCTTCGTGGATCAACCTGCCTCGCTGCAGCACTTCGATGAAGTTCACCAGGCCTGTAGGCGCGAGGATCGCCAGGCCGCGATTGAACTGCCCTTGCGGGGCGATCGACCCCGCGCCGGTACTGCCCGCCTGGTTCCATCCCATGTGCGCGAAGCCGGAGATTCCGCCCTGGCGCGCAGCCTCCTGAAACACCTTGTGATAGAGGAAGTAGCTGTCGGAGGGTGCGCGAATCGGGCTCTGGATGTTGTGGTGGATCGTGTGTCCGAAGTGACCGGTGCGCGGGTCTTCCTGCCCGGAGACTATGAAATGCCCGTCGCGTTCGAACCGACTGGCTTTGCCCCAGGCCTTCGGCTGATGGAAGTAGAGCTTCGCGATGTTGCCCATTTCGAGCAGATTGCCCACGTACACGTCTTCCGCCGCGACGAAGCCCCAGATCTGCGGATCCGCAACCTGGTCGCGCGTCACGTGCACATGAGCGTCGCCGGAATACCAGCCCTTCGCCGGCAGGTTCGCATATCGTTGCAACGCAACGTCGAGGCGCGATATCGCGCCTTCCTTGATCTCGAAGGTGCTGCGGTGGGCACGAAACTCTGGTCCCCGGGTCACGACGAGTTCGTACTTGCCGACAGGAAGCTTGGTTCGGTACTCGCCGTCGACGTAGAACGCCTGTCGGTTGTCGGACGGCCAGAATGTGCGCTCGTTGACGGCCAGCATGCGCAGGTCATCGGCAAAACGTTGCAGCATCAGCGAGTCTTCCGAGGCCAGCGGCGCACGACCGGTGGCGTCGTAGATCCCGACCCGCGCCGGCACGCGTCGTCCGGTTGGCGCGTCCTTGATCGTCAACAAGGCTTCACCGATACCCCCCGGTACCCGCGAGGTATTTGTGCGCTCGAGCGATATGTCGCAGATCGCCACACCGGAACGAGTGCCGATTGCAATGTCGGCGCCCTGCGTCGCCTGGCCGGCGAATCGCGCGCGCTCCAGCACTAACTTCTGCTCCTGCAGACCCGCCGCGGCCGGGGGCACGATCTCCTCACTCTTGCCCTGACCGGTCCCACCGTTCCTGTCCCAGGCCACGATGAAGGGCGATGAATAGTCGCTCGCATACTTGAGCGTCAGCGTCACGGTCTCGTCGATGTCGTACGCGAAGTCATTGTCCACGTCGAACAGCAGCAGATCGCCGACCACGCAGGCTTCGCCTGCAATGACCCGCTTCTGCACCGGGTTGCTGGAGCTCGCAATGCCATCGAGATGCGCGCGATTCGAGCCGAAGGTGCGCGCCACGTTGGGCTTCTTCCAGTTGAGGATCTCAAGGTATCGACCTTCGGCGCCGTGCCCATGACCTGTCAGGGGCAGGAAGGCTCCCATGCATCCGAACGCGATCGCGGCGATGCCGGCCGGAACGAACTTCCATTTGTTCATGCTCATCGTCCCGCGACCTTCTGATCCCCGGCGGGTGGCGGGGCCGGGGCATTGCCCAGGTACTTCAGCCACTCGCCCGCCTGCTTGCGCGATTCATCGAACTTCATGGCTTGCTGCAGCGCTGCCTGGGTGTCCGGCACGTTGCTGAGGTTGTAGTTAGCCACCGCCAGGCGCATCCACGCTTCGCCGGTCCGCTTCAATCCGCCTTTCTGGATGGCGCGCTCGATCGCCTGCTTGGAGTCGCGCCACTGCTCGTTGTCGCCGTACATTGCGCCGAGCTTGAAGTAGTACTCCCCGCGATCGGCGATCGCCGCGAGCTTCTTGAGCGTGGCCTCGGCGCGCTCGGCCTCGCGGGCGTTGATCCACGCGTTGGCGATCTGGTCGAGATGCTTCTCGTCGGTCGGCACCTTGCCCTGATCGACGGCCTGCTGCAGCAGGGTGCCGGCCTTGAACGGCAGCTCCATCATCATGTAGACGTTGTACAGGTTGACGATCTCGGCCGGCTTGGCGACGAAGCCCTGTTTTTCGGCCAGCGCCAGCACCGCGACGGCTTCGGCATCGCGCTTCATCTGCAGGAACATGCTCGAAAGCTGCCGCCAGTACTCGGCACTGTTCGACGTGATACCGATCAGCGCGACCAGCGCTTCCGCGCAGGCCTTGAAGTCCTTGAGCTCGTAATTGATCGCGAGCTTGAGCTGCAGCCAGCTCTCCTTGGGCGTCCCCGCCTTCTCGATGGCGCGGTCGATCTCGGGAACCGCTTCCTTGTATCGCTTGGCCTGAGAGAGTGCATTCGCCAGGAAGATATGCGCTTCAGCCGGCACTTTGCCGCAGGATTCCGTAACGTATTGTTGCAGCGTGCGGATGCCGTCTTCCGGCTTGTTAGCGGCTATGTAGAGCTGGCCTAAGTTGTACTGCAGCTGCTCATGCTGCTGTTGCGGCAGCGCATTGAGCTGCAGCGCTTTCGCAAACGCCTCGGTGGCCTTGACGTAGTTCTCGGTCGCGGAATGGGCAAAGCCCATGTTGTAGTAGACCACCGACTTCTCGAAATCGCTGCCCGACTCCAGCAGCTTGTTCAGACGATCCAGCGCCTGGGCATGTTTGTTCTGCCCGATCAGCTCCGTTGCTTCCTGCACGACGCGGTATGCACTCTCGCTCATCGCACCCGTGGCCTTGCGCGGATTGGCACAGTCCGCGGCCGCCGCCGGTCCGACCCATGAGGCCAGAGCAGCCATCGCCAGAACCCAAGAAAGCTGCCATTCGATTCGCTTCATCTCACTCTCCGCGAATGTTGAACTCGATCCGCTGCGACCCACGCTGTGCCACAGGGGTGCCATTGACGACCTTCGGCTTGAACCTCCAGCGCAGCACGGCGGCCACCGCGTTCGCTTCGAACAGGCCCTTGGGTTGCGAGCCCATCACCTTGGCGCTGCGCACGGAACCGTCCGCGTTGACCAGCACTTCGAGCTGCACCCAGCCGTTGATGCGTGCGCGCGCTGCATCGCGCGGATACTGCGGCGCGATGCGCTGCAACGGGATGATGTCGCCATCGAACAGGCCGCTCATGTCCGGAGCGCCCGCTCCGCCGAGTTCACCGATGAACGGCCCGCCACCGACGCTCGTCGAAATCCCAAGGTTCGGGATATTCATCGGCGCCGGCGCAGCCGTCGATTGCGCAGCTTCGGTAGCAATGTGCATGCGCTTCATGGGCGGCGGCGGTTCGGGGGGCGGCGGCGGTTTACGTCGCTCGAGGGTCTCTATCTGTGTGTCG
>DASTTJ010000360.1:0-7356 GCA_035760205.1 Steroidobacteraceae bacterium
ACGTTGGTGAAGCGCTCGGGGTACAACTGCGCGAAACCCGAGAAGATGGTTTTCTTCATGAGATCCGAATGCAGCTTGGCGACGCCGTTTACCTTGTGGCTGCCCACCACCGCCAGGTGCGACATGCGCACTCGCCGTCCGTGGTTCTCGGCAATGATCGACAGCGTGGTCTTCGCGGCGCCATCGCCCTTGAACCGCCTTTCGACGTCCAACAAAAATTCTTCATTGATGCGGTAGATGATCTCGAGATGCCGCGGCAGCAGGCGTTCGAAGAAATCCACCGGCCAGGTCTCCAGCGCCTCGGGCATCAGCGTGTGATTGGTGTAACCAAAGACGCTGCGGCAGATGGCCCAGGCATCGGCCCAGGGCATATCGTACTGATCGAGCAGCAATCGCATCAGCTCGGGGATCGCCAGCGTCGGATGCGTATCGTTCATCTGCACGGCGAGCGCGCCCGGCAGATCCTCGAGTGCGCGTTCCTCGGCCAGATGTGTGCCGAGAATGTCCTGGATGCTTGCGCTCACGAAGAAGTACTGCTGTTTAAAGCGCAATTCCTTGCCTTGCGGCGTGGAGTCATCTGGATACAGCACTCGCGAAAGATTTTTGGCGTCGATCTGATCCTCGACCGCGACCGAGTAGTTGCCGGCGTTGAAATCCTCGATGTGAAACGGCTGCAACGCCCGGCCCGACCACAAGCGCAGGTGGTTCACGGTCGGGCTGCGATTGCCGGGCACGAGTTGGTCGAAGCCCACGGCGAGGATGTCCTGGGTTTCCACCCAGCGCGAACGCTGCACCCCGCCCGCATCCTGAGTGTTCAGCACGCGACCACCAAACCGCACGATGTAGCGCGCGTCCGATCGGGGGATTTCCCAGACATTGTGTAGTCGCAACCACGTGCTGGCGGACTCGCGCTGCGCGCCGTCGGTGTCGATGGATTGCGTGAAGATGCCGTAGTCGTAGCGGATGCCGTATCCGGTGGCGGGATACTGCAACGTCGCCAACGAGTCGAGGAAACACGCCGCGAGACGGCCGAGGCCGCCGTTGCCCAGACCCGGATCCACTTCGAGCGCCAACACCGAGTCGAAATCGTGGCCCATGCTCGCGACCGCCACTCTCGCCTCATCGATCAGCTCCGAATCGAGGCTTGACAGAGCGTTGACCAGGGAGCGCCCTGGCAAGAATTCAACGGACAGGTAGCAGAGCCGCTTCACGCGAGCGCGGGCGACGCGCCGTTGTGTCGCGAGCCAACGAGCGGACAATTCCTCGCGCACGGCGAGCGATAACGCATCGTATATGTCACGCGGGGTCGCAGTTTCGGGCTCTTTGCCCAACGAACGCGTCAGACGGTCGTAAATCGCCGCGCGCAACGATCCACGCCTGAGGATCGCGCCCGATACCAACGTCGGCTCATTCACCACTCGAACTACCTTTCGTGCTCACGAGACATTTCAGGACATTTTTTTTGACGGGCCGACAATGCACGCAAAGTCGCTGTAGGACCTGTCGTACCGGATATCATATGCACCCCGCGAGGATGGGCACAGTAACTCAACGTGACCGGGCTTCATTTCCTCGCGCTGCACCACAATGGCATCGAGTTAACGCGGAATGCACCGACAAGCAATTGGTATTGATATCGGGGGCTCGTCGATCAAGGCAGCCGTCGTCGATCTGAACAAGGGGTGCTTGGTCGGCGAACGCCACTCGGTGCCGTCGCCTGCCATGTCCGCAGTCAGCGAAATGCTGCACGCCATGGCGGCCGCGGTGCCCGAAGACACCGCGTCTCTGCCTGCCGGAGTCACTTTTCCTGGCGTCGTCGTCGGCGGCACGGTGTACACCGCCGCCAACGTCGCCAAGAGCTGGATTGGCCAGCCTCTGGCCGATCCCGCTGCTGCGAAACTGAAACGCAAAGTGGTTGCCATCAATGATGCCGACGCCGCCGGACTCGCCGAGGTGCAGTTCGGTGCCGCGCGCAATGTCAACGGTACCGTGCTGGTGTTGAGTCTCGGCACCGGCATCGGCAGTGCACTCTTCGTCGACGGCAAACTCGTGCCCAATACCGAACTCGGCCATCTCGAGTTCGACGGTATGGAAGCTGAAGCGCGTGCCTCCGGCCGCGCCCGCATGGAGCGCAAGCTCGACTGGGGCGCGTACATGACCGAACTCAACTACGTGCTGAATCGCATGCATGCGTTGTTCTGGCCCGATCTCATCGTGCTGTGCGGCGGCATCACTGCCGACCATCCGAATCTCTGCGACGACCTCCGCGTTCCCACCAAGATCAAGATCGGCGCCTTACGTGCCGACGCCGGCATCGTCGGCGCCGCGTTCGCCACCACGCTCGCCGAGGGCGTGTGGATCAACAGCGCCAAGGAAGCCTGAAGGCAAATGGGGACACTCCCCATTTTCTAGCAAAAGGGGCCGCACCTGGTCGGGCGTAAGAGCGGCAGGCTGCGGATTGAAGAGTCCATGCGCTCGCGAGTTCGCGCCCTTCGGGTTCGCTCGCGCGAGGCGGGCGCGCCAGAGCTGTCAGCGATCTTTTGGCGGCTGTGCTAACCCACTTCGGTGATGAGAAGCACTAAAAGGAGCTGCGCGCCAAGCGCCTCGCCCTCGCCGCTCACACGCTCGCGCCTGGACTCTTCAATCCGCAGCCTGCCGCGCGCACGTCGATCAGTCGCGGTTCCGTTTGGAAGGAACTCGGGAGTAAGAGTCCCCGGTTCGGGAAGACCTCAAGACCGTGCGTCTCTTCTCCGATCCACACGGGCGGGGAAACGGGACGCGGTTCGATGACATTCGCGCCCCAGCGAGCGAACACGCACAGGAGATGAGAGAGCGGGCCGGGTCTTTCGGACTGACATCGTACGAAGCCGCCTCCCCGCTTCAAGTGGACTCTTCGCGGTCTTTTCACTCAACCGCACCAGCATGTCTTCGCGCTGGGGCGGCGGCCCTCAATCTGGCGATGCGCCACTGATCGAAGCGCCCGGCTGTAGCGAAATCATCTCCTGTGCGTGGGCGCTCGCTGGGGCACGCCCGCCTCCAAATCCGCACCCCGCATCCCGCATCCCCCTTCCCTGATTTGCCACAATTGCCACACGCGATCGACAGCTTGATGCGTTGAACTGACCCTGGCCTCGATCCACCCCTCCCGTCGGAGATTCCATGATTCGAATTCGCGTCCCCGCCCTGCTGATCACGGCGGCGGCTTTCCTGTTTGTCAGCTGCGGCGGCAGCAGCAGCGTTGCCACCAAAGCGGCCGCGACTCCACCCGATCCGCAATGGGTGAGTTCGATCAGCCAGCACAGCAACGGCGCCATCTCGCGTCACTCGCCGGTGCGGGTGCTGTTCACCAACGACGTGGTCTCGCAGGAGCGCGTGGGCTCCGACGCAACGGCTAACATCGGTATTACGCCTGCCGTCAAGATGCGCGCCACGTTCGCCAGCCGCCGCGAAATCGTGCTGCGTGCCGAACCCGCATTCGAGCCGGGCAAGGATTACCTCGTCCGCGTCCACGCCAAGGGACTCACGGGCGTCCCCGCGGACACCAAGCCGTTCGAGTTCAAGGTGAAGACTTTGGATGTGAACTTCGACGTGCAGACCTACGGGCTCGACGTCGAACACGATCGCAACGAACTCATGGTGCTGCGCGGCGCGATCCTGACCTCCGACACCGAGGATCGCGAGCGCATCGAAAAGATCGTCACCGCGACACTCGATGGCAAGACGCTGCCCATCGTCTGGACTGCGGGCGAACACCAGCATGTATTCACCATCGGCAACATCATGCGCAATCGCGAGGAACAGGAAGTCCTGCTGCAATGGAATGGCGCGCCGCTCAATCTCAAGAGCGCAGGCTCACAGTCCTGGCGAATTCCCGCACTGAACGAGTTCGCGGTCACCCAGACGAAGGCCGTACAAGTCAGCGAGCAACGCCAGATCCAGGTGCGCTTCTCCGACTCGCTCGATTCGCGCCAGGAACTCAAAGGCCAGGTCCGCCTGTCGAAGGGCGAATTCACCACGTCCATCCGCAATAATCTGCTCACGCTCTACCTCAATGAAGATGTGGTCGGCGAAGTCACTCTGACGCTCGAATCCGCCATCCGCAGCCGATCCGGTCAGCCGCTCATTGGCACGCGTGAATTCAAACTGGAATTCACCAACACCAAACCGCAGGTGCGATTCGTGGGCAAAGGCGTGATCCTGCCGGACGCCACCATGCTCAGTGTGCCGTTCGAGGCGGTTAGCGCGCGCGCCGTGCGCGTCACTGCGCTGCAGGTGTTCGCGGCCAACATTCCGCAGTTCCTGCAGGTGAATTCTCTCGACGGTTCGCGCGAGCTTGGACGCGTCGGGCGGGTGTTGTGGCGCAAGACCATCACGCTGGCATCGCCGGTCCCAGGCAAGTGGACTCGCTACGACCTCGATGTAACCGAACTCATGCGCAAACATCCGGGCGGCCTGTTCCAGCTCACGCTGTCCCTTGCGCCCGCCGACGCCCTCTACGACTGTCCAGACAATTCCGAAACCATGGCGCCGGCGCAATTCACGCCCCTGAACAACGAGGATGGCGATGGGGACGATGACTCTCACTCCAATTGGGACTACTACGATGAGCAGTATTCCAGTGGCGAGATCAACTGGAACGAACGCGACGATCCGTGCAAACCGGCCTATTACCGCTACGGCCGGAATCTTCGCGCCACGCGTAACCTGCTCGCCTCCAACATCGGCCTGATCGCCAAGCGCGCTCAACGCGGCAAACTACTGGCCGTGGCCACGGCGCTCGACAGCGCCAGGCCGATCGCGGGCGTGAAGATCGACGCCATGAGTTATCAGAACCAGGTCCTCGCCAGCGGACGCACCGACAGCAATGGCATGGTCGAGCTCGATCCTCGAACCGCACCGTTCGCGCTCATCGCCGACGACGGCGGACGTAAGGGCTATCTACGCGTGGCGAACGGTGTTGCGCTGCCGGTAAGCCATTTCGATGTGGGTGGCGAGACCGTCGTCGCGGGGCTCAAGGGGTTTCTCTATGGCGAGCGCGGCGTCTGGCGCCCCGGCGACACCATCTACCTGACGTTCGCCCTGCAGGACCGGACCAGGACCCTGCCGCCTGACCACCCGGTCACCGTCGAGTTACGCAATCCGCGCGGGCAACTCGTGCAGACGCAGACCAACGCGAAACCCGTGGGTCAGTTCTACGCCTTCGAGCTCAAGACCGCCGCCGATGCTCCCACCGGTGACTGGAACGTCCTGGCCCTGGCCGGCGGCGCGACCTTCGCCAAAACGATCAAGGTCGAGACCGTGATGCCCAATCGGCTCAAGATCGAGCTCGACTTGGGCGACAAGGCCGTCATCGAAAGCTCACCGCTCGAGGGCACGATCAGCGCGCAGTGGCTGTCCGGCGCCACCGCGGCCGGCCTGCGCGCCGCCATCGAGGTGCGGCTGTCGAGCGCACCCACGCGTTTCACGCGCAATACAGACTACGTATTCGACGATCCGGCCCGCTCGTTCGCGGGCGCGCCCATCACGGTGTTTGACGGTGAACTCGACGCCGACGGCAAGGCGAAAATCGCCAAGGACCTCGTCCTGCCGCGCGATGCGCCGGGCATGCTCAACGCGACGTTCATCACGCGCGTGTTCGAACGCGGGGGCGCCTTCAGCATCAATCGCGAGACGCGCACTGTGGCAGCGTTCGAGCGATATGTCGGCCTCAAGTTGCCCAAGGGCGACGCGGCGCGCGACATGCTGCTCACCGACAAACAACATGGAGTGGAACTCGCCACGCTGAGCGCCGACGGCCTGCCCGTGTCAGTGCCCCGCCTCCAGGTCTCCATCTACAAGGTGCAATGGCGCTGGTGGTGGGATTCGGGCGGCGAATCGCTGGCGCAATACGCTCAGGGCGAAAGCACATCGATGGTCAGTCAGGAAACGATTGCCTCGAAAGACGGACGCGCCCTGGCCAACTTCGAGGTCAAATACCCGGAGTGGGGCCGGTACCTGGTGCGCGCCTGCGATCTCGACGGCGGTCACTGCACCGGCCGCGTGTTTTACATCGACTGGCCGTCCTGGGCAGGCGCGGCGCGCGACCAGTCCGGTCCCGCCGCCAACATCCTCACGCTCACTTCCGACAAGCAGGAATACCGCGTGGGCGAAACTGCGGTGGTACAGCTTCCCGAAGCCTCGCAGGGTCGCGCGTTGCTCACACTCGAGAGCGGCAGCGCCATACTCGAACAGCGCTGGCTCGAGGCCAAACCTGGCGCGAACCGCGTTTCGATTCCGATCACCGCGGGTATGGCGCCTGGCATCTATGCCGCTGTCACCATGGTTCAGCCGCATGCCGGCAAGAACAATGACCGACCGATCCGTCTGTACGGCGTCATCCCGCTCAAGGTCATCGATCCCCAATCCCATCTCGCCCCACAGGTGACGACGGCCGCCGAATGGGCACCACAGTCGAAGGCCAGCATCACGGTGACCGAAAAAGCCGGCCGCGCCATGGACTACACCCTCGCGGTGGTCGACGAAGGCTTGTTAGGCCTCACCGGCTTCAGGACGCCGAACCTGCACGGCGAGTTCTACAAACGCGAAGCGCTGGGCGTATCCACCTGGGACCTTTTCGATGAAGTCGCCGGCGCCTACGGCGGCCAGCTCGACCGTCTGCTCGCGCTTGGCGGCAGCGACTCCGCTGCCGCCACCAACCCCGACGACGGCAAATCGCGCTTTCCACCGGTGGTGCGCTTTCTCGGGCCGTTTTCACTCAAGGCCAATGAAAAACGCGCACACGTCGTGGAGCTGCCGCAATACGTGGGCGCGGTCCGGGTCATGGTGGTCGCCGGCAACGGTAGTGCATACGGCGCCGCCGACAAGTCGGTGTTCGTGCGCCAGGCTCTGATGATCCTGCCAACGTTGCCGCGCGTCATAGGCCCGGACGAGACGTTCTCGCTGCCGGTGTCGGTGTTCACCGCCGACGCCGCGATCAAATCCGTCAAACTTGAAGTACAACCCGATTCGCGTTTCAGCGCCGTGAGCAACGCCGCCACGCAAATTGCATTCACGCGGCCCGAAGAAAAGCTCGGCTTCCTGACTCTGCGCTCCGGCTCGCAACTCGGCAAAGGGAAAATCCGCGTGATCGCCACCAGCGGCAAGTTTCGGGCTGAACACGACGTGTGGCTCGAAGTGCGTTCGCCGAATGTGCCCTCTTCGCGTTTCCAGCGCGCCACCCTCGCGCCCGGCGAATCCTGGAAAGGAGATCTCACGAGCTTTGGACTTTTGGGTTCGCAGCTGGCCAACCTGGAAGTCTCGGCGCTGCCGCCCATCAACTTCGACGGACGGCTGGAATATCTCATCCACTATCCTTAT
>DASTTJ010000361.1:0-9310 GCA_035760205.1 Steroidobacteraceae bacterium
CGGTTCGGCAGGCGCGTGAAGCCCAGATCCAGCGGGGCAAACAAGCGCCCGTATTTCATGGGCAGGGAGTGTAGCTGTCTAGCGGGTAATCTGCGCCATGAGCTGCCGGGCAAATGCGTAATCCGGCGCAATCAGCAGCGAACGCTCGAGCGCCTCGCGCGCACCCACGACGTCGCGCATGTCGAACAGCGCACGGCCGAGGAAGGCATAGGCCTCGGCGGCGCCCCACTCCGGCGTGCTCGACGCGCCCGCGCGCGCCTGCTCGAACATGACGGTGACGGCGCGGAGATTCTTGAGCGCGGCCGCTTTCTCGTCGGCTTTTTTGCCGGCGCGCTCGAACATGGCCAGCGCTTCCACCAGCCGCACGCGCGGATTCTTCGGCTCGAGTTTGACTGCCTCATCGATGCGCGAGCCAATGCGCCCGCCGAAAGGCAGCGAGCTCATCTCGCGGCCAGCGAGCGTGCACGCCGTGGCAAGCGCGTAGGCCTCGGCGCGATGCTTGCGGTTTTCGTCGGTTTCGTCGAGGCCGAGTGGCACCTTGGGAAGCGCGTCGACTGCGTCGTCGATCTCGTCGTCGCAGTCATCGATGGCGTCTTTGGCCTGGGACTTCTTCGTGGCGTTGAGCACCTGGGCAAGCCGGTAGTGCGAGAGCGCGCGGAAGTACGAGCGCGTAACGGCATCCGCACCGGCCGGCGCTTCTTCGCCTTCGGCCATCGGGGGCTTGAGCGATGCGAGCACGCTGTTGAGCGCCCGAGCGTCGTTGGTGTAGTACGCGTACTGGATACGGCCTTCGACGTCTGGCCAGTTCGAGGGCATGGATTGCGCCTGCGCAATGGAAATGACCCCGAGCATGGCAAACAGCCTGCGCATCACAACTCGCGCAGACCCGACGTGATGGGCATGCGCGCCGCGCGGATTCCTGGCAGCACGCCCGCGATGAACGTGAGCACGAGGCCGTAGATGACCCCCGTGAGCATGAGCTGCGGAGTCACCGTGAACGCGTAGGTGATCTGGCTGAACGTCTGGAAGTTCATGGTCGAACTCTGCATGCCATTCAGGAAGACAAAGGCGAGCACGCCACCCAGCAATCCGCCGGCTGCGCCCAGCAAGATCGACTCGAATAACACTGAAACCACCACAGGCAGGGCGCCGAACCCCATGGCCCGCAGCGTCGCGATTTCGCGCACGCGACTCGCCACCGCGTTGAACATGGTGTTCACGGCCGCGAAGATCGCCGCCAGACCCATCATGACGGCGAATATCCAGCCCGCACCATTGATGAGTGTCGCCATCACCTGCTGCTGTTCGGCGTAGAACTCCGGCTCACGCTTGATGGCCACCTGCACGCGTGGATCCTTGGTGAGCGAGTCCTTCAGTTTCTTGAGCGTGGCCTCGGAATCGTCCGTCAGGCGTGCACGTACTGACTGGAAGCTTGCGCCCCGGCCCCAGACCTGCTGCACCAGACGTACATCGCCCCAGGCCTCGGATTCGGCAATGCCACCATCGTCGCTGAAGACGGCAACAATCTGCCAGTCGCCGTTACCCCAGCGCACGGTCTTGCCGACTTCGAGACCCTCGTAGTTCTGCATCACGCCCTTGCCGACCATGATTTCGTTGGTGCCTTCGCGCATCATCGTGCCGCGCTCGATCTTGAACGACTTGCGCAGCACCGGCGCCGTGGATGACACGCCTCGAAACGGCAGATTGCCCCCGCTCTCCTTGCCCTTGAGCTTCGCCTCGGTGAGAACGTACAGCTCGGCGGAAATTTGCGGTTTGCCGTCTACACGCTTGATGCCCGGCGCGTCGCTGATGATGGTCACCCCTTCCTGGCCGAAGCCGGAGCTCATTTCATTGGTGGCCCCCGAACGCAGGATGACCGCCACGTCTTGAGATCCGGACAACTCCAGCGCCTGGCGGAATCCCGCCGCGATGGACAACACCGCGATCAACACCAGCGTGACGCCCGCGATGCCAACAACGGCCACCAGCGACGATGCCCAGCGTTCCGGAATGTTCCGGACGTTCATCGCGGTGACGGCGCCGATCTGTGAAAGAGTGTTTGCCATGGAGATGTCCTGTTAGCCGCGCCGCAAAGCGTCGGTGATCTTGAGCCGCATCGCCGACACCGCGGGCCACAGCCCCGTGATGACGCCCAGCGCCACCATGAGCACGAGCGAGATGACGAGGGTGCTGCTGTCGATCTCGAAGATCGGAAAGTATTTCTTCATGGTGGGCTGCAGACCACCGACCGCGAGAACTGCAAGACCAAAGCCGATGAGGCCCCCGACGATGGTGAGGAACAGTGCTTCGCCGATGATCAGCCGCAGCACGGCCCCGGCGCTGAAACCCAGCGTCTTGAGCACGCCGATTTCGTTGGTGCGTTCACGCACCGACTGCGCCATCGTGTTGGCGGTGACCAGCAGCATGGTGAAGAACACGGCGAACACCACCGAAACGAGAATCTTGCCGATGTTGCCGATCTGCTCCATGAACTGCTTCGTAAAGGCTTTTTCCGTGCCCGTCTTGGTTTCATCCGAGGAGTTCGCGAACAACGCGTCGACGCGCTTGGCCACCGCTTCCGACTGGTCCGGATCCTTGACCTTGACTGTCATCCAGCCGATTTCGTTGCGGCCGAACTGCAGCGATTCGTTGTAGTAGTCGTAATGAAACATGGCGCTCTGGTTGTCCCAACCCGCGCTGTTTTCCACGCTGTAGACGGCGACGATGTTGAACTCCCAGGTATCGCCGCCGTTGGCCTTGCGGAAGATCGACGATTTGATGGGAATCCGGTCGCCCTTCTTCCAGCCATACCGTTCAGCCAGCACGGTCCCGATGACCATGCCCTGGCGATCCGACTTCCAGGTCGCGAACTCGTCCGGCGTGATTTTCACCTCGGGATACACCTCGAAGAACTGCTCGACGTTCATCGGGAATACCGGAATCTGCATCGTGCCGTCTTTGTAGACCCCGCCGAACCAGTTGAGGTGAACCACGGAATCCACGCCGTCGACGGCGCGCGTCTTTTCGTAGTGCGACAGCGGATACGAATCGATGATCGACACCTTGCTGAGAGAGATGAGGCGGTCGGCCCCGGTGAGGTTGACGGATTCCGAGAGGCTGGTGCGCAGCGCGTCGAGCATGCCGAACATCAGGAACGCCAGGATGATGGAAAGCAGCGTGAACACCAGGCGCAACTTGCGGCGCGTGAGGTTCGCCCAGGTCAGGGATATCCAGGACATTTACTTGACCTCCCGCTCGAGGCGCCCCTTCTCGAGGTGCAGCGTGCGATTGGCGCGCTCGGCGGCGCGCGGATCGTGAGTGACCATGACAATGGTCTTGCCGTGCTGCCGGTTCAGGGCCTGAAGCAGGTCGAGCACTTCATCACCGGATTTGCGATCGAGATCGCCCGTGGGCTCGTCGCACAGCAGCAGCGTGGGGTCGGTGACGATGGCGCGAGCGATGCCCACGCGTTGTTCCTGTCCGCCTGACAGTTCGCGCGGCTTGTGTTTCATGCGATCGCCGAGGCCTACCAGGCTTAGCGCCGTATGCACGCGCTTCAGGCGATCGGAGCGGCCGAGTTTGGTCAGCAGCAGCGGCAGCTCCACATTGCGTTCCGCCGTCAGCACCGGCAAAAGGTTGTACATCTGGAACACGAAGCCCACGTTGTCGGCGCGCCAGCGGCCGAGCGCCGCATTCGACAGCTTGTCGATGGAGATACCGTTGACGTCGATGCTGCCCGTGGTCGGGCGGTCGAGACCACCGATGAGATTGAGCAGCGTGGTTTTGCCGGATCCCGAAGGACCCATGAGGGCAACGAAATCGCCGCGGGGCAGATCGAGGTCGAGCTTCTCGAGCACGGGCACCACTTCGGCACCGCGCTGGTACTGCTTGGCTACGCCACGCAGCTTGACGACCACCGGATCCAAATTCTTCACGCTCTGTTCCACCGCCGCCATAAGGACCCCTTTAGTTAGCTCGCCTTGAGCTTGATCTTGCCGCCGTCTTCCAGACCCTGAACGATGGGTGAGACGAGTTCATCGCCGTCATTGACGCCCGCGCGTACTTCCACGGTGCCTTCGCTTTCCGCGCCGACCGTGACGGCACGCCGCTCGACGCGGCTGTCACGGACGACCCAGACATAAGATTCGGCGCCTTCACTCTGCACCGCGCCTGCGGGCACGCGGATGCGGGGACCGGCGCTCACCGCTTGCGCCGGCGCATCGTCGAGGAAACGCACCTTGATGCCCATGTCGGGCAGGATGCGCGGTTCCAACTTGTCGAAGCCGATGCGTACCCGCACCGTGGCCTTGGTGCGATCGGCCGTGGGCACGATATTGACCACGCGCGCCGCGAGCGGTGCATCTGGATAGGCGTCGAGCGTGGCTTCGACGCGCTGATTGGACTTCACGCGATTGATGTACGCCTCGTTGACGTCCACTTCGATTTCGCGTGAGTCCATGTCGACCACGGTTGCGATGCCGGTGCGCGTGAAGCCACCGCTCGACATCGGCGAGATCATTTCGCCGGGCTGTGCGTTCTTGGAAATGACCACGCCCGCAAAAGGCGATCGCACTTCAAGATCGTCGAAATCGATCTGGCGCATCTGCAAGCCGCTTTCGGAAACTTTGACTTGTGCCTCGGAAGCCGCCAGGCGCGCCGCGAGCGCGTTCACTTCAGCCTTGGAGGCGTCGAGCGCCGTCTGGCTGATGAGCTGCTGCTGCACCAGCGCTTCGTTGCGCTTGAGGTTGCGCTCGGCTTCGGCCAACCGCACCTCGATTTCCGCCAGATTGCGCCTGGAAGCTTCCAGCTCACGGCGCGCCATCGTCAGCATGGTCGCCGAATTTGCCGGTTCGAGGCGCGCCAGCACCTGGCCTTCTTTCACCACCATGCCCTCTTCCACGAAGATCTCGGCGATCTTGCCAGTTACTTTCGAAGAAACTGTCGAAATGCGTCGCGCGACGACATAACCCGACGCGTTGAGGACGGCTGTACCCAGACTCGGGCCAGTGCTCTCGGCGCTGGCCAGCACGGTAGTTACTTCCGTCGGCTTGGGACGCAGCCACACGAATGCGGAAACCCCAAGCACCAGCAACAAGACGGCGGATACCGCAAAGATGACCTTGCGGCTGATTCCTTCTCCGGCGGAGGTATTCGAGCGTTCGATTCGCAGCGAACTCAAGGACTCGGTATCGAGAGGCATGCTGCTTCAAGTTCCTGAAATAGTTGGTGTGCTCGCGAGAGGCGTGAAGATTAATGGAAATCGGCTGGCGGCACATCTGTCATCTGTCATGTCCAGTAGTTGACGAATCGCAACACTGTAAATCGACATCGTGGCGTCTTTTTCGGGCCCGCGCCCGGATACGGTGCGCCACGTTACGCTCCGGTAGGTAGCTGGCCGTCGGCCATCGATCGCGCGGTGAATGGCGTGGAGCACCTCTTTCAGCACAGCCGGATAGGTGGGCAAGTAGTCTTCGATCCCTTGGGAATCCTTTCAAGCAAATTGCAGCTGCCCGAAGAGCCGGTGTTGCGCTTGCTAGCCAGTAGACAGCGGCGGGTACTCGGCGGTCAAAATTCTTTCCATCTCGTCGACGGAGATTCCCAGCGCGATTCCGAAACCGATCGGAGTGGTATCCGATTCGGCATCGATCCTGAATTTCGGCCGAGCCGCGCTCCGAACAATCTTTGCGAGGAACTCCAACGCTTTATCGTCCAACGCGCTCGATCCCTCGGCGGGCAGGCCAGGAGTGCCGGACTCGGTACTCATTTTTTGAGTTGCCAGTGCAGCATCCAGTTCATTTCGCATCGCCTGCGGAAGCAAAGTTCTGAACGCGCGAGCAATTGCCAAATACACCCTCGCGAGTGCTCGGTCATCGCTGGCAAAAGGTTCGCGAGCGAGCAGCGCCTGAAGCTTCAGCTCGAGGTGCTCCGCTCGCTCGTCGAATCGTCCTGGGTTGAAGCTATTCACCGTTATCACTCCACAATAGATAAGGTCCGCCCCGAAGTGCTTGAGGACCCATCGGCCACCAAGAATGAAGGCATCACGACCACGTCGAACGACGGGTATCACAGCCAGACGACGTTCGACGCACTCCCGGCTGGCGCTCGATCATAGAGATCGCTCACTCCTAACAGGGCCAAGAGGAAAAACTCTTCCGCCACGAAGTAGTTATGTGATCAGGTCAATGTGCCAGAACAGGTGGTGTGCCACGACGTGGCAATTCCTGACAAGCCAAAAAAAGATGATCCGCGGCGTTGCGGGTGTCAGCGGCGGCACCTTCCAATCCGCACCGTCGGCCCGCTGGCGCTACTATTCGCGCCATGCAACTGATTGACATAGGCGTCAACCTCGCTCACGACAGCTTCGACGCCGATCGCGACGCCGTCCTGCAGCGCGCCGCGCACGCGGGTGTGGTACAGATGGTCGTGACGGGATCCAGCGAAGAGAGCATTCGCAGCGCCATCGAACTTTCGACGGCGCTTCCCGGCGTGCTGTTCGCCACGGCCGGCGTGCATCCCCATCACTCCGCTGACGTCACCACCGAAACCCTTCCCGCGCTCCAGGCGCTCGCACGTGACCTTCATATAGTTGCAATCGGCGAATGCGGTCTCGACTACTTCCGTGACTTCTCGCCGCGCGACTTGCAGCGCCGCGCCTTCGGCTGGCAACTGGAACTCGCGGCGGCCACGGGTAAACCTGTTTTCCTGCACCAGCGCGATGCGCACGACGACTTCATCGCCATCCTGCGCGAGCATCGGGTCACGAGCGGTGTCGCTCACTGTTTCACCGCCGGTGAAAAGGAACGCGACGCGTATCTCGAGCTCGGGCTGCACATCGGCATCACCGGCTGGATCAACGACGAGCGCCGAGGTCTGCACCTTCGTGACGTCGTTAAGGGAATCCCCGAAGAACGACTGATGCTCGAGACCGATGCGCCCTATCTACTGCCGCGCGACATCCGCCCGGCGCCCAAGACCCGCCGCAACGAACCCGCGTACCTGCCTTATGTCGTGCGCGCGGTTGCCGCGGCGCGTGGAACCACGCCGGAAGCCGTGGCTGCCGCCAGCACGGCCACGGCACGACAATTCTTTGGTCTGCCGGCTCGCTGAGCGCGCTCAGGCGCGCGCGGCGACTGTACGTGCCGCCGCCGCTTGCGGGATCTTCGCGGCTACCGCGGCGCGTGCCTCGCGCCGGTAACGGGCCGGCGGAAGTGAGAACCGCCGCTTGAACGCACGATTGAATGCGGCTTCGGATTCATAGCCCGAATCCAGCGCCACGCGTTGCACGCTGCGGCTGGTGGCGCGCAGCGTCTCGGCGCCGAGCTCGAGTCGCCAGTCGGTGAGATAGGCCATCGGAGCCTGGCCGATGAAACGGGTGAACTTTTCCGTCAATGCGGAACGCGAAATGCCCGCCTCCTGCGCGAGCGAGTCCAGCGTCCAGTCGAATGCGGGATCCCGGTGCAGTGCCGCCAGTGCACGCCCCACGGCCGGATCTCCCGCGCCCGCCAGCCAGCCCGTGCGCCCGTCGGGCAGCGCGAGTAGATAGCGCCGCAATACCTCGGTGAACAACACTTCGGCGAGGTGCGCGAGTATCACCTCGCTTCCCGGTGTCGAGGCGGCGGCCTGCGACACCGCATGCCGCAGCATGTTGTCCAGCCATTCGCCCGAGGGATCGGTCCGGATGTTGACGCGAACCACGCGTGGCAGGCCCGCCAGCACCGGCTTGAGCAGCTCTCCGTCGCAGGCGAGATAGCCGCAGACCAGTCCCGTCCTCTCGCCGCCGCCGCCAAAATTCGCGAGCGCGATGCGGCCACTCCACAGCGCCGACAGCGCATCTTCGCCGCAGATCGGGTTGCCACCGATTCCGGCGCCCATTTCATGCGCGTCGCCGTGCGGCATCATCACGATGTCACCCGCGGCCAGTGGCGTGGTTTCGTCCCCAACGCGAACGTAGGCCGTGCCCTCGGTAATGTGGTGGAACTCGATGACCCGCGTGGCCTGCGCGCGGATGTAAGGCAGGAAGGCAGTCGACTGCGGCGCCTGCAGGCACCACGGGGCCGTACAACTCGAGTTGTAGAACAAGGCGCCCGAGAGCTTCACGGCGCGAAGCAGTTCCGATAATGCGTCCATGAGCAAATTCTGCGGCACTTCGATCAAGTCCGCGAGAGGTTCTGGTGTTTGGGTCAATTACGGCGGCCGATCGGCAAATCTCCGCCGTCGCCACCGCCCCAGGATGTGGCCCACACAATCGGACTGGAGAAGAACATCATGCAGAACCAACCCCCCGCTGTAATCAACGAGGAGACGTTGAACGGCCTGCTCGGCCGCGCCATCACCGACTTCGGCGCCACCTCACTCGCGGCCCTGGTCGTCATCGGCGACCGCCTCGGGCTGTACCGCGTGCTGGCGAAGAACGGCGCACTGACCGCCGCTGAACTCGCGGCGAAGAGCGGCACCCACGAGCGTTACGTGCGCGAATGGCTCAATGCCCATGCGGCCTCGGGATACGTGAACTACCTGGCCGACAGCGGCCGTTACCAACTCTCCACCGAACAGGCGATGTTGTTCGCCCAGGAGGAGAGTCCGGCGTTCATCGTCGGCGGCTTTCAAACCGCATTGGCAGCGGGTCGCATCGTCGACCGCCTCACCGAAGCATTCAAGACCGGCGCCGGCATCGGCTGGCATGAACACCATTCCGACATGTTTCCGGGCTGTGCGCGGTTCTACAAAGTGGGATATCTCAATCACCTGGTCCAGGAGTGGATTCCGGCCCTCGACGGCGCCGAAGCCATACTCAAGGCCGGCATCCGCGTCGCCGACGTGGGGTGCGGTGTGGGTTACTCGACGCTGATCATGGCCAAGGCATTCCCGAACTCGCACTTCACCGGCTTCGACTACCACGAAGAATCGATCGCCGCGGCCCTGGGGCATGCGCGCGAGGCCGGCCTCACCAACGTGAGCTTCGAAATCGGCAAGGCGGATTCCTATCGCGGCCACTCTTACGAGTTCGTCACTACGTTCGATGCTTTGCACGACATGGGCGACCCGCTGGCCGCTTCGCGCCATGTGTTGCGGACACTGGCGCCCAACGGCACCTGGATGATCGTCGAGCCGTACGCGGGCGATCGCATCGAGGAGAATCTCAACCCGATCGGGCGCGCGTACTACGCCGCATCCACGCTGCTATGCACGCCCTGCTCTTTGTCGCAGGAAGGTCGCATGGGATTGGGTGCACAGGCGGGCGAGGCGCGCCTTCGCTCGGTGGTGTCGGGCGCGGGGTTCAAACGATTCCGCCGCGCGACGCACTCGCCGG
>DASTTJ010000362.1:0-2380 GCA_035760205.1 Steroidobacteraceae bacterium
GAGCCTGCAGCACGGCCAGTAGCTGCGGTGCGGTCGTGAACGGCTTTTTTGCAGGCACTACTGCCGAGCGAGCGGGACTTAGCTACCACATTCAAGACGGCTCAAGCGGTAAGGACATTATTGGGGCGGCGGCCTTCGCGAAGTAATAGCGCTTGTCCCACGCGGACGCGCTGGCGCACCTCCAGGCTGGCCGCCCGCAGGCCGCGGTTCGGCTCCTCGAATCCCTGCTGCGCCATGAGCCAGGTGACGCAAGGGCCTGGTTCCTTCTCGGCGCATGCCGTCACGCACTGAATGACTTGCCCGCCGCGGCAGAAGCGTTCCTACGCAGCATCGAGCTGGACCCGGCGAGCATCGAGACTCATCTGGCGTACGTCTCGGTATTGCGCGCAGCCGGCAGCTCGCGCGACGCCCTGGGCGCCATCCTGCGCACCCGGACTCGGTTCGGAAATGACCCGCGTGTTTTGTACGCCTCCGCGCTGTGCTACGAAGACCTTGGCCAGACCGAACATGCTCTGGCGAACTACGATGGCGCACTTGCGGTCGCGCCTGACCTCGAGGATGCGCGTCACAATCGTGGCCTCCTGCTCGCACGTCTCGGCAGATTCGTGGATGGCGAAGCGAACCAACGCCTTTTCGTTGAGACCCATCCCGCATCCACGCGGGCACATAGCGGTCTCGCGGACATGCTGCTGGCCCAGGGGAGCTTCAATGCGGCCCTTGAAGCCCTGGCCACGGTGCAGCAACTTTCACCCGGGGATGTCAGCGCGTACGTCCGCCAGGGCGTCGCCCTATCGGCACTGCGGCGATTCTCGGAAGCCAGGGCAACGTTTGCGGCGGTGTGCGCCCGAGACCGGAAAGCAGTTGAGCTGTACCTGCAGCGCATCGCGCCCGGTTCAGACCCTAGTCTCATGCTCTCGCCGGAAAACCTATTTTTCTGGCAGTGCCACCTCGCGCTCGAGCGTTGCGACTGGTCCTCTTGGAACGCCTGTGCCGGGGAATTGCGCCGGCTGCCTGCGAATGGATCGAGCGTGGTAGAGCCCGCCGTCGCGTTCATAGCCTTCCACCTCCCCCTCTCTGGCGAAGAGCGCCATGCGGTAGCACGGCACATCGCCGCAGGCATCGAATCGCGCACCCCAGCGCTCCCGCCCCCGCGCAAGAAGCGGAACACCCGCGTCCGGGTCGGGATCCTGTCCCCGGATTTCCGCGAGCACCTGAACGCATACCTGCTGTTACCTTTGTTCGAGCTGCTTGATCGCAAACGCATCGAGCTATATGCCTATTCGCCCTCGGCCGACGACCGAAGCAAGATTCGCGCAAGACTCGTCGCCAGCGCAGATCATTTCCGCGATCTGGAGTCGAAGTCCGACGACGATGCCGCTACGGCTATCCGGAGCGACGATATCGATATCCTCGTCGACGCGGCGGGCCACACCACCGGTGGGCGATTTGGAATCACTGCACGGCGGCCGGCACGCTTGCAAGTGCTCTACCTGGGCTTCGCCGGCTCGCTCGGCTCGACGCGCGTTGACTACGCGATTACGGACCGCGTCGTCGGGGGCACGCCGGAGGAATGGAGCGAAAGGCTCGTCTTCCTCCCGCACACATACTATTTGTACGACTTCCGATCGTCCGTACCGCAAGTTCCAATCCCGCGCAAAGATTACGAGCTGCCCGATGACGGTTTCGTGTATTGCGCTTTCCACAAGGCCGAAAAGATCTCGCCGGACGCATTCGCGCTTTGGATGCGCATCCTAGCGCAGGTTCCGCGCTCGGTTCTCTGGCTGCTGGCCCTGCCGGACGCAGCGCAGCGCAACCTGCGGTACGCAGCACAGACACACGGCCTAGATGCGGCGCGGATCATCTTCGCTCCTTTCGATCCGCGCGATCTCTATCTCGCGCGGCAGCGTCATGGCGATCTGCTGCTCGATGCCATCCACCACAGCGCCATGACGACCTCCTGCGACGCGCTGGCCGCGGGCCTCCCCGTCCTCACACTGCGCGGATCGACGATGGCCTCGCGCGCCGGCGAAAGCCTGCTGCGCGCCGCCGGCCTGCCGGAGCTCGTCGCTCAAGACGAGGACGCGTACGTCGGGCTGGCCGTGCAGCTTGCCAACGACAGGGAGCGCCTGAATACCTACCGTCGGACACTCGAAGCGCGCACCGGACCGCTCTTCGACACCGAATCCCGCGTGCGTGAGATTGAAGCTGCGCTATTGCAAATGTGGCGTCAATACGAGCAGCGCCACTGACCCAATCAATTCTCCGCCCACTGCCGCATCAAATTGCTGTACACCGCGGCGATCGCCGCGTTCTCCCCGGCATCCAGCCGGTCGCGCAGCCCGTTCATGATGACGCTCAGGTCGTACAGGATCTCGCGCTT
>DASTTJ010000363.1:0-4568 GCA_035760205.1 Steroidobacteraceae bacterium
GGGCTCGCCAAACACGTGGCGCTCAAGATGGAAGTCACCGACAAGGGATTGATCTTCGGCACGCCTCATTACATGAGTCCGGAGCAGGGGCACGGCAAGGAGATCGACGCGCGCAGTGATCTGTACGCGCTCGGCGTCATGCTCTACGAGATGCTCACCGGCAAGAAGCCGTTCGACGCCGAGAATCACATGGCCATTCTCGTGCATCACGCCAAGGCGCCGATTCCGCGCCTGCCGGAGCGGCTTGCGGTCGTGCAGCCGCTCATCGACACGCTGATGGCCAAGGATGCCGCCGATCGACCGGCGAATGCGGACGAAGCGGCCAAGTGGATCGACGCCGCGTTGTCAGCACTCACACCCGCGGAACCGGTGGCGTGAGCGAGAAACGCGAGGCGAAGGCGGAGGCACGTTTCGAGCGCGCCACGGACCGGTCAATTCTCAAAGCGGCGACTCCGCGCGCCTGGGTGGATGCGGCGCTCGAGGACTTGCCAACGCTGCTCGTGGATCACGCCAACTGCGAGAAGAAGGCGGCGTCGACGGCCATGGCGCTCATCTTTGCCTATCCCGAGGACCGGTCGCTCAGCGTGGCGCTTTCACGGCTGGCACGCGAAGAACTCAAACACTTCGAGCAGGTCGAGCGGCTCATGAAGAAGCTCGACGTCCCGTATCGACGCATGAAGCCGGGCCGCTACGCGAGCGAGTTGCGAAAGCTGGTTCGCACGCATGAGCCCAAGCGCAAGCTCGATCTGATGGTCGTGCATGCGCTGATCGAGGCGCGGTCCTGCGAACGTTTTCGACTTCTGGCGAAGCGGCTCCCCGGGCAGGTGAGCGATCTGTACGAGCAGTTGGAGCGCTCCGAAGCTCGCCACTTCGAGCTTTACCTCGATTTCGCCGCAAGGGAGTTCGAAGCGGATGAGATCGCCGAGCGCCTCGAGGTCATCGCGACGCGCGAAGCCGAGCTGGCGACAGTGGTCGACGACGACCTCCGCTTCCACTCCGGTCCCCCAAAAATGGGGGTCTGACCCCATTTCTTCAGCGGGGGAGAGAGACCTCGCGGATGCCGCCGCCATCGACGGCGACGCAACTCGCAGCCTCGTACCACGGCGCGAGTACGACGCGCTCGGAGCTCACGCCATCGACCACGAACGGATGCACCGCCGGCCGGTGCGTATGTCCGTGGATCAGCCGCCGCGCGCCCGTCGCACGCATGGCCTGCGATACGGCTTCGGGATCCACGTCCATGATGGTGGGAATGGTTCGCTGGGTATGCGCCTTGCTGCCGGCGCGCGCCGCACTGGCGAGTTCGCGGCGGGCCGCGAGGGGCAGCGCGAGAAAACGCCGCTGCCAGGCAGGCCGACGCACGATGCTGCGCAGTTCCTGGTACGAAGTGTCCCCAGTGCAGAAAACGTCGCCATGGCTGAGCAGCGTGGGAACATCGTGCAGGACGAACAACACCGGATCCGGCAGTAGTTTGACGCCGGTGCGCTGCGCGAACGCCTCGCCCAACAGGAAGTCGCGGTTGCCGTGCAACGCGAACACCGGAACGCCTGCGGCCGTCAGGCGCGCGAGGCCCGCGCAGGCGCGCGCGTTATCGGGGTTGTCGTCGTCGTCGCCCACCCAGACTTCGAACAGATCGCCCAGCAGGTAGAGCGCATCGGCCGCACGTGCGGGCCCGTCGAGAAAGGCCAGGAAAGCATCGATGGCCCAGGGGGCCTCGCTATCGAGGTGAAGATCGGAGGCAAACAGGCTGTGGCGAGCGGAGCTCACTTCGGCGGCGGCGCTCCGCTGGCAGGCTCGGCCGGAGGCGTAGCGGGAGTCGCGGTGTTTCCGGCCGGTGGAGTGTCAACCGGCGCCGCAGTCGGGGCGGTTGGGGGCGTGGCCGGCGGCGGCACCGGTGTCGTGGCAGCAGGCGCGTTGGCTGGCGTCGCGGCGAGTCCATCGGTCAGCAGCTCGACCTTCTGGATCACCACTGCCTGGATCGGAGCATCCTGCTTGAAAGGACCGGCACTCCCCGTCGGCGAAACACTGATGCGATCCACGACTTCCATGCCTTCGATGACTTTGCCGAATACCGCAAAACCCCAGCGCGTGGGCAGAGGATCGAGGTCGGCGTTGTCGGCCACGTTCACATAAAACTGGCAATCGCCCGTGTGGGCACCGCTGGCGCGCGCAAGGCCGACGGTACCGCGCAGATTCTTGAGCCCGTTGCCCGCTTCATTGGAGATCGGCTTTTGCGTGGGCTTTGCCTTGTAGTCGAGCCCGACGCCGCCGCCCTGGATCACGAAGTTTGCGATGACGCGATGGAACAGCGTGTTCGTGTAGTAACCGGTCTTCACATAGAACAGGAAGTTTTCCACCGTCAGTGGCGCGCGATCGCGCTGCATTTCGACGACGAAGGCGCCGAAGTTGGTGGTAACCCGCACGCGCTCGATATTGGCGGCCTGGACCTGGATCGACAGGGCGAGCCCGAGGAGGGCGGACAACAGAAGTGGCTTTTTCATGGCCCGCGATTCTACCGAAGCTGCGGCCCCTCGTCGGTTTCCCTACAATCCCGCGGTGTCACACGGACCCATCACCACGCGCTTCGCCCCCAGCCCCACTGGGGAGCTCCACCTCGGCAACGCGCGCACCGCGCTGTTCAGCTGGCTGTTTGCGCGCCACCACGGCGGGCGCTTCGTTCTGCGCATCGAAGACACGGATACCGAACGCAGCAAGGAGGCCTGGACCACCGCGCTCATGGAAGACCTCCAATGGATGGGGCTGCAGTGGGATGCGGGACCCGGTCGAGCGAAGGAAGGCGAGGAATATCGTCAGTCGCGCCGCGGCTCGATCTACGCGCGCCATTCAGCCACGCTCGATGCGCGAGGGCTCACGTACCCCTGCTATTGCACGCCGCTCGAGCTGGACCTGTCGCGCAAGGCCCAGTTGGCGTCCGGACGCCCGCCTCGATATGCCGGCACCTGCCGGGAGTTGTCCGCCGAGGCTCGCGTGCGCAAGAGCGCGCAGGGCATCTCACCGACGACCCGGTTCCGCGTGCCCACGGGCCGGCGCGTGGAGTTCAACGACATGGTGCACGGAGCCCAAAGCTTCGCAACCGATGACATCGGCGACTTCATCCTGCGGCGCGCCGATGGCAGCGCGGCGTTTTTCTTCAGCAATGCCATCGACGATGCGGAGATGGGCATCACGCACGTGCTGCGCGGTGAAGATCACCTGACCAACACGCCGCGGCAGCTGCTGGTGCTCGAGGCGCTTGCCTTGCGCGCGCCCACCTACGGTCATCTCTCGCTGTTGGTGGGTGCCGATGGCTCGCCCTTGTCGAAACGGCATGGCGCCACCAGCGTGCGCGAGTTCCGCGAACGAGGCTATCTACCCACGGCGCTGGGCAATCACCTGTTCCGGCTCGGGCATTCCAGCGGTGAAAACGGCGTGCTAGCACCCGAGGCGATGGCGCGCGCATTTACCGTCAAGCACCTCGGCCGCGCCCCGGCGCGATTCGAGGAGTCGCAGCTCAATGTCTGGCAGCGCGAAGTCGCGCATCACATGCCGCTCGAGGAAAGCGAGCGATGGCTTGCGGCCGAAACGCCGAGCGATATCGACAGCGAACGGCGCCGCGCGTTCATCGCCGCCATCCGCCCGAATGTGGTGCTGCCCTCCGACGTGCCGCGCTGGCGCGAGGTGGTGTTTGGTGTGGCGCCGTCGCTCGATGAAGTCTCGCTGGCGCGGGTGCGCGAAGCGGGACCTCAATTCTTTCGCGCCGCCGCCGATGCCGCGGCCACGGGTGGCAAGCTCGATGCCATCGTCAACGCGGTGAAGGCCGCCACCGGTGCCAAGGGCCAGGCGTTGTGGAAACCCCTGCGTCTCGCGCTCACCGGTTCACCCGACGGGCCCGAACTCGCTCCACTTCTCCACGCCATGCCCGACTCGGCAATCTTCGACCGCTTGAACCGCTTCGCATGATTCGAATACACAACTCCCTGACGGGCGAGAAACAGAAACTCGAGCCCGTGTCCCCGGGTCACGTGCGCATGTACAGCTGCGGCGTGACGGTCTACGACTATTTCCACGTCGGCAATGCCCGCATGCTGGTGGTGTTCGACATGGTGAGCCGCTATCTGCGGCATCGCGGATTTCGCGTCACCTACGTGCGCAACATCACCGACGTCGACGACAAGATCATCAATCGTGCGATCGAAACGGGCGTCGACTGGCGCGCGCATGCGGCAAAGTTCACCGCGGCCATGCACGAGGATCTCGACAAGTTAGGCTGTCTGCGCCCGGAAAAGGAACCGAAGGCGTCCGAGTTCATCGGCGAGATGCTGACGATGATCGGCCAGCTGATCACCAACGGTTATGCCTATCAGGCATCGAATGGCGACGTGATGTACGACGTGCACAAGTTCGCGGCCTACGGAAAATTGTCGGGCAAGAAACTCGAAGACCTGCGTGCCGGCTCGCGCGTGGAAGTGGATGCCGCCAAACGCGATCCGCTCGACTTTGTGTTGTGGAAGTCGGCAAAACCCGGTGAACCCGCCTGGCCCTCTCCGTGGGGCAATGGCCGGCCGGGC
>DASTTJ010000364.1:0-5481 GCA_035760205.1 Steroidobacteraceae bacterium
TTCCACGTCGTACCAGGTGCCCCATTCATCGACGTACAAACCCACGCGTTTTTCCGGGTCGTACTTGTCCATGATCCTGGAGTGTTCGGTGACGATCCATTCCATGCGCCAGGTGCGAACGAGTGTCGCCCACCACTCATCTTCGGTGAACTTCGTCGCCGCGCCCTTCACATCCCATTTGCCGGTGGGCAGTGTGTAGTAGTGCACGCTGAGCGCGTCCATGTGCTTGGTGGCTTCGCGCATCAGCACTTCGGTCCACGGCAGGCCGCTGCCATTGGCGCCGCTGGCGATGCGCAGTGGCGCCGCGCCTTCGGGCGCTTTCATGAATGTGATGTAGTGGCGATAGAGATCCGCGTAGTACTCCGGCCGCATGTTGCCGCCGCAGCCCCAGGTCTCATTGCCCATCGCGAAATAGTTCACCTTCCACGGCTTGTCGCGGCCGTTCTTGCGGCGAAGCTCGGCGAGTGTCGAAGTGCTGTCCGAAGTCATGTACTCGAGCCACTCCGCCATCTCGCGCGGCGTGCCCGTCCCCACATTGGCGTTCACGTAGGTTTCGGCGCCGATGAGTTCGGCAAAATTCATGAATTCGTGCGTGCCGAAGGAGTTGTCTTCCACCACGCCGCCCCAGTGCGTGTTCACCTTCCGTGGACGTTGTGCGCGGGGACCTATTCCTTCACGCCAGTTGTATTCGTCGGCGAAACAACCGCCGGGCCAGCGAAGCACCGGTACTCCCAGTTCCTTCAGCGCCGCGATGACGTCATTGCGATAGCCGTGTGTGTTGGGGATGGTGGACTTCTCACCGACCCAGATGCCTTCGTAAATCAGGCGGCCCAGGTGTTCGGCGAATTGGCCATAGATGGCGGGGTTTATCACCGGGCCCGGCGCGTCGGCGCGCACCTTGATGGCCAACGGTGGAGCTGCGGCGGCAAATGACCCGACTGATCCAAGCAGACTGATAATCACGGTGAATACGGTGGCGAGCGCGCTGCGTTGTTTCATGGCGTGGTTTGGGGTTTGGGCGGAGAAGGGTGCGAGGGATCGAAGGTGCCGGCGTCGGCCGCGAGATGCTTCACGAGACCCGCAGTGAGTTGCGGGTCCGCGGTTCGCAATCCTTCGACTACCATGCGTGCGAGGGCATACGCGCCGTACTCGTTGTGGTGCGTCTTGTCGCGCCCTTCGTCGGCGAACGCACGGGGCGAACCTTCCGGCCCGAGTGCTTCGTAGAAGCGGATGCTCATCGGGTTCAAGTCGATGAGCGCGACGGATTCTTCTCTGGCGACAGCGCGGACCGCATCCGGATAGTCACCCAGCGTGGGCACGATGCGGCCGGCCGCGTCGAAATTTCGGCGCTCGGGCGAAGTGACGAGGATCGGTGTTGCGCCGCGCCGGCGGACCTCGGCGATGTAGGTGCGCAGCCAGGAGCGATAGGTTGTCGCGGCCTCGGCGTACGTCTGCGGCCACTGAACCTTCTGGTCGTTGTGGCCAAATTGAATCATCACCCAGTCGCCGGGCTTGAGCGTCGACAGAAGTTTGTCGAGGCGCAGTTCCGTGACGAATGACTTCAGCGTTTCGCCCGATTCGGCGTGATTGGCGATCGCGATATCGGTGGCGAAGAATCGCGGCAGCATCTGACCCCAGCTCGCGCTCGGCGCGAGGCGCTGGTCCGTCACCGTCGAATCACCGGCGAGATACAAGGTCGGCGCATTGGCGGGCTCGATGATGAGAGCGCTTACTGGCGCATCTCCCGCGAATTCCAGCGACAACTTGTCATCCCAGGTTGCGCTTCCGAGTTCGCGCGGCTTGAGAGACACCCTTGTTCCACCCGTGGCGTTTGCGGGCAGCGGTGTCAGTTCTGCGGTTCGCACATTCACGATGAAACTGCGCTTTTGCACCTCATCGACAACGTCCGTCTCGAGCATCAGACGCCGTTGTTCGGCCAGCACGCGCGCGTGGGTTCGGTTGCGTTTGCCGCCAAGGCTCAGCGTCACGCGATAGTTGCCCTCGGGCAGGCGAACCGAAAATCGCGCGGGGGCGCCGGATTCAAAACCGAATCCGCGCTCTGCCGTGTAAGCAGGATGGCCAGAAGCGTTGCCACCGCTGGTGAAGTCGAAGTCGTAGAGGTCCGCGGCCCCTACGGGGCCGGAAGTGATCACAAGGCACGCGAGCAGGGTGGAAGTCCCCTTCATGGACCGTACGCGCGCACGACGGCACTTCGGGCCGGTAATGGCCTTTCGACGAAAATGTTCATGCTCGGCTCCCCCGCCTGCGCCGTAATGCACTTCGATCGAGTTTGATTGCTTTTTATCGTAGTTGATCGATTTGCGCCAGCGTTTCGCAGGGCCGGCCAATGGCTCTCTCACTTAATATATGCGTGCCGGCTGCCACCCCGCGCGATCCCCGAATTTTGCGGGCCCCTAAACTTCGTAGGCTTCCGCTTTTTACTCTGATACAGTCGCGCCCCCGAAATAGGGGGCGTTAGCTCAGTTGGTAGAGCAGCTGACTCTTAATCAGTAGGTCGTAGGTTCGACCCCTACACGCCCCACCAATATTTCGCGCACGCGTTCCTGAGGCGGCAGGTTAAATTCCGCCGATGGCAAAGCAACCCTCCCGCGACGATCCTTCGAAGCCGAAAGCGCACGGCTACGCCTACAAGAAGCAGTTCTATCAAAGCGCCGATGTGGCGGCCGACTATGACGAGCACCGGTTCCGCACGCCGAAGCGGCAGCGACGCAACGCGCGCAAGTGGGACGCGATCCAGAAGGCGCTCGCCCACACCCAAAACGTAAGGACCATCGTCGATCTGCCCTGTGGCACCGGCCGCTTTACCGGCAATCTCGCGCGCGCGGGTTATCAGGTCGTGGGCAGCGACATTTCGATAGAGATGATGCAGCAGGCGGCGAAGCTGCCCACCGTTCAGCACGCCAATATCGCCGGCTATGTGCGCGCGGATGCCGAGGCGCTGCCGTTTCTCACCAAATCGGCCGATTGCCTCATGAGCATCCGGTTTCTGTTTCACGTCGACAGCGAGACGCGCCGGCGCATGTTGCGCGAGTTCGGCCGCGTGTCGCGCAAATGGATCATCGCCGACTATCGCCACCGGTATTCCGTTCGGTATGGCGTGTGGAAAGTGGCGAGCACGCTGGGCCTCACCAAACGGCCGTTCGAGCGCGTGTCCGTCAAGAGCATGACAGCGGAGTTCGAAGATGCGGGCCTGCGTGTCCTCAAGATCATCGCGGTGCGCCGCTGGCTGTCAGACAAGTGGGTGGTGCTGGCGGAGGCCGGGCACGTCGACCCGGCGAGTCTCGCCGTGAAGCTTAAAGGCACCGAATACGCGGACCTTCAGGTCACCGAGAAACTGGGCGAGGGAAAACGCTCCGTGGTCTATCGCGCGAAATGGCGTGGCCGGGATATTGGCCTCAAGGTCTACAAACCGGCGGCAATTGCGAATCACGCCCGCAAGCACAAATTGCCTCTGGCCGAGTTCGAGCACCGCCGCAACCGGGCGTTCTTCGAGGCGCGAGGCATGGCGAAATACGTGGCCGAACCGCTGGGCTTCGTGGTCGAGCCGGGCTTTCAGATGTCACTGCAGGAATGCCTGGACGGTGAGGTGTACTACTTCGCGCAACGCGACCACGCGGAGTTCATTTCCCCGCGCTTCATGCACGATCTGACGGAGCTCGTTTCCCTGAGCCACCAGGCCAAGCTTTACGACATCGATTTACATGCCATGAACGTGATGGTCGATCGCAAGGCCGGCACGCCCAAGCTGTTCGACTTCAATCAGATCCCGTTTACCGAGCGACCGCAGAATCCGTTTGTCGGGCTCGCACTCAAACTGGGTTTGTTAGGGCGCGAATCCCGCGACTTGCGCAAACTCGCCCGCTTCAACAACTTCGACCGCGTGGAGCGCAAGCTGCTCAAGTTCTACGCAAAGTCGAGCAGCAGCGGCGCCTGAAGGCTTCAGGCCGGCTTCTGCGCCAGAAGCGGGTCGCTGTCTTCGAGCTTGATGGCATCCTCCGGCAGCATGGCCGGAATGCCGTCCTTGATTGGATAGGCAAGCTTGCTGGTGGGGCAAACGATCAGCTGGCGAGCTTCCGAGAAGAACACCGGGGCCTTGGAAACCGGGCAGGCGAGCATTTCAATGAGTCTTGAATCCATGGGCGAAGGATAGTTGTTTGTTCAGCCTTCCGCCGCACGGGTCGTGGTGATCAGCCAGCCCAGGGCTACCGCGACGCCGATACCGACCACCTGCTGGCCGCGGCTCCATTGCACGATGGTGCCGTCCATGGCCGAAATGCCCACTGCCGTGATCACGAACCAGATGCTCGTCTGCAGCGTCACACTAATGATTCCCGCGTTCTGCATGAACTTGATGGCAATGATGTAGGCGGTTATGCCGCCGCAAAACGCGGCCAGGGATACCAGGGCGACCTTGAGGTCGAGCTGGCCACGCGGCCAGGCGCGAGAGGCATAAACGAAGCCCCGGGCATCGAGCAGACCGGATGCGATGGTCAAAAGCCCCACCACGACGAGATTCCCTACTTGACCCATCTTATGTCCCTCCTCCTGAGGCGGCGGAAGCATAGCCAAATCCCCGATTGCCCGCCCACGGCGCGCAACGCGTAGGTCCCGCGGGCGGGTTTCGCTATAATCCGCGCCCCTCGCGCGTGGCCGCTCCATCAAACGGGGCTTTACGGGCCGGGCGAAAGTGGCGGAACTGGTAGACGCGCTGGATTTAGGTTCCAGTGGGGTAACCCGTGAGAGTTCGAGTCTCTCCTTTCGCACCACTCGCTGGCGCCATCTGAACGAACAGGACGATAAGGAATTGTTATGCAGGTTTCTCTGACCGCCACGGGCGGACTCGAACGTCGATTGGAAGTCGCGATTCCCGCGGCACAGGTCGACGGCGAAGTGTCACAACGCCTCAACAAGATCTCGCGCACCGCGCGGCTCAAGGGCTTTCGGCCCGGCAAGGCTCCGCTCGCGGTGATCCGCCAGCAGTACGGCGAGCAGGTGCACGGCGAGGTCATCAACGACCTCATGCGCAAATCGTTCTCCGAAGCGGTTGCGCGCGAGAAGCTGAATCCTGCCGGTGGTCCCCGCATCGAACCGATTGCGCTGAGCCCCGGCGCGGATCTCAAGTACGCCGCGGTCTTCGAAGTGCTGCCCGAGGTGAAGCTGAAACCGGTGAGCGACCTGGCGATCGAACGCCCCGTGGCCACCGTAGCCGACAGCGATCTCGACGCCATGCTCGACACATTGCGCAAGCAGCGTCCGGCATTCAACGAAGTCGCGCGCGCGGCGGCGGCCAACGATCGCGTGACCGTGGACTTCACCGGCAAGATCGAAGGTGTCGAATTCGAAGGCGGCAGTGGCGATGGCGTTCCCATCGTCATCGGCGCCAACCAGGTGATGAAGGAATTCGAAGACGCATTGTTGGGCGCGGCGGCGGCCGATACGCGCGAGTTCGACGCCACCTTC
>DASTTJ010000365.1:0-3000 GCA_035760205.1 Steroidobacteraceae bacterium
ACCATTGGTGATGAAAGTCTTGCCGCCGTCGACGATGTAATGATCGCCCTGCATCACCGCGCGTGTGCGGATGCCTTTCAGATCCGAACCCGTGCCGGGCTCGGTCATGCAGATGGCACCGATGAGTTCACCAGCCGCCAAGCGCGGCAGGAAGCGCTGCTTCTGCTCCTCGCTGCCGTGGTTGAGCACATAGTGCGCACACATGCTGTGCACGCCTTGCCCGAAGGCGGCGATGCCGCGGCGAGCCAGCTCTGTGTACATGACGGCCTCGTGGCGGAAGTCTCCGCCACCGCCGCCGTATTCGGTGGGCACGTCTAACAACAGAAGACCGGTCTCGCCGGCCTTGCGCCAGGTTTCGCGATCCACGTGGTGTTGCTCACGCCAGCGCGCATCGTGCGGAACCATCTCGGTTTCGATGAAGCGAACGACCGTGTCGCGAAACACCTCGAGGTCCTCGTCCATCCAGGGAACGATGTAGGGGTTCATGGCGCCAAGGTTAGCGCGCGGCCTCGTTTACGCCTACTGAGGCAGCGCAGGCCGTGGCGTCCGTGCGCGTGAAGGTGTACTGGCCGCCACGCTTGGCCATGAACTTGCGCGTCGCCATGACCCCGCTGGTCTTCACGCTGGCATCGAACCCCTTCTCGAACAGCGTCGAACGCAGATTTACCGGCCCGGCATTGCCGGTGGTCAGCGCCAGCTTCACCGGCCCACAATGGTCCCAATCGATGTCGACGGTGATGTTGCCGCGCGCACGAACGCCGCTGACGCTGCCTTGCCGCCAGGCCCTGGGCAGCGCCGGCAGGATGTGTAATTCCCCGTTCTGGCTTTGCAGCAGCATCTCGATGATGCCGGCGGTGGCGCCAAAGTTTCCGTCGATCTGGAACGGCGGGTGCGTGTCCCAGAGGTTGGGCAGCGTGCTGTCGCGCAGGAGCCCTTCCAAAAGTTTGTGGGCGCGATCGCCGTCGCGCAGGCGTGCCCAGAAGTTTACCTTCCACGCCCGGCTCCAGCCTGTGCTGGCATCGCCGCGCGCATCGAGCGTCGCGCGCGCTGCGGCAAGGAGTTCGGGATTTTTCACCGGGTCGATCGCGTGTCCCGGATGCAGTGCGAACAGATGCGACACGTGGCGATGATCGTTCTTCGGGTCATCGAGGTCCGCCTTCCATTCCTGAAGCTGGCCCCACTTGCCAATGCGCAAGCCGCGGTCGAGCCTGGCGAGTGACTCGTCGATGCGCTTCGCGAATGCCTTGTCGCCCACCATCTGCGCGGCGGCCGAAGTGTTGAGGAGCAGGTCCGCGACGATCTGCTGCGACATTGCCGCGCCGGCGGTGAAGGGCCCGTGTTCGGGCGAGTAGCTGGGGCTGACCACGAGCTGCCCGTCGCGCGGATCCGTGACCAGCGCATCCAGCCAGAATTCCGCGGCGCCTTTCATGACAGGCCAGGCGCGTTGCTTCAGGAACCCGGCATCCTGGCTGAATAGATAGTGCTCGTAGAAATGCTGGGCGAGCCACGCAGACGCCTCGGGCTGCCAGAACGCCGTGGGCCAGTCGATGGGACCCACATAACCCCACGCGTTGGTGTTGAGGAACATCGTCCAGCCAGTGGCACCGAAGAAACGCTGCGCCGCGAGTTTGCCGGGTGTCACCAGATGTTCAGCAAAATCAAACAGCGGCGGCGCGGTTTCGGCAAGGTTGGCCACTTCCGCGGGCCAGTAGTTCATCTGCAGGTTGATGTTGACGTGATAGTCGGCGTTCCACGGCGGTGCGGCCTTGTCGTTCCACACGCCTTGCAGGTTCGCGGGTAGCGAGCCTGCACGGGACGAGGCGATCAACAGGTATCGGCCGTATTGGAAATAGAGCTGCTCGAGCTGCCGGTCCGAGGTCGAATTGCCGCTGCCGTACTGCGCGCGCAGTTTGTCGGTGGGCAGTTTCGTGGCGCCCGCGTCCAGTTGAAGCGCCACGCGGCGAAACAGTTCCTGGTAGTCGGCGCTGTGGCGGGCAAAGAGCTGCGCGTACCTCTCCTTGGGTGGTCTGGCCGTGTCCTTGGCGACAGCGGCGACTGGATCGGCACCGGGTTGGCCGCCGGGTTGGCGATAGTCCGGATATTGCATGCGATAGTTAGTGCGCGCGGCCAGCACGAAGGTGATCTGGCATTCGCTCTCGATGCGCAGCGAGTCGCCATCCGCCCTGACACTGCCGCATTCCGGGATCACGCGCAGTTCAGCGGCGTATTGCAGTCCGTTCGACTTGAGCGCCCCGGAAACCAGGAGGCGCGTACCTTCCGCGCGGATCGTGACACTGCGGTTGTCGGGAATCGCGAAGCGAACGCGCAGCTTCTGGAGGCTGGTGCCGTACCAACGTCCGACGAGCACCTGGTCGGGATAGGACACGAAATATTCGCGCCGGTATCCCGCCCCGCCCTGCTTGAAACTCACGCGCGCGGTGGCGGTGTCGAGATCGAGCTCTCGGCGATAACCTGTCACCTCAGTGCCGTCGGTCTCCCGCTCGATGATGAGATCGCCAAAGCTCTGGTAGTCACCGTAGTTGTGCATATTGCGGCCGAGCTGTTTGGCCACGTCTTCGGGTTTCAATTGCGCTCCGTCGGTCAGTTGCTTGCCGATCGCGCGTACGAGAGCAGCTTGCGATTCGGGCGGCAGGCCGTAGTCATAGCCGCCTTCGGCGCCCGGACCACCCGTCCAAAGAGACTTCTCGGAGATCTGCAGGCGCTCGGAATTTACGCCACCAAACACCATGACGCCGATTCGGCCGTTGCCGAGGGGCAGCGCTTCTTTTTCCCAGTCGGTGGCGGGCTTGTCGTACCAGAGGATGGCGGGGGTCGGCGATTGCGCGACGGCGGAACCGACGCTCAGGACACAAGCGACTGCGAGACGGCGAATGCGCATGAGGACCCCCGGATGACACCGGGATCATACGCTGCGCGACTCGACCTCGATCAAGTCGCGCGCCGCGGTGGACTAACCAGCAAACCTCGCGGACAGTCGCG
>DASTTJ010000366.1:0-2993 GCA_035760205.1 Steroidobacteraceae bacterium
ATCCAGATCTGCAGAAGTCCTATCAGGCCCATGGCGTAACCCATGCCTTCGTCCTCGATCAGTCCGACGGGCAGGTACCGCACGGCACCTTGCTGGCCCAACAACGCGGCGTCGGCCACCTTCCATTTTCCATCCTCGAAAATCTCCGCCCACGCGTGGCCGAATGCGCCGTGGTTCTTCTCGTCTGAAACCAGCGCGACACCCACCACGACGCGTGCGGGAATTCCCAGCAGGCGCGCGAGTGCCGCAGTGAGTACGGCATGTTCGCTGCAATCGCCTTTGCGGCGGTGGGCAACCACCGAGGCGAGATCCCAGTCTCGTTCGTCGCTCGCCTCGATGAGGCTCGCGACGTATTCCACCAGCTGCTGGCGCGTGGGCTTGGTTGCGCGTGCTTCGAGTTCCTTGCGCAGCGGCTCGAATTCGGGCTCGGTGAAGTCGATGACGAACGTCGGCTCGAGCCAGGTACGGGTTCCGGCGCTGCGCAGCTGTGGATACTGGTCGATGACGTATTCGAACGTTGCCTGGTTGGCGGCGAGACTGACGCCTAACACCTCCGCCAATGCCTGCGGATTCGTGCTGCTGAGTCGCACACGCGCCGGGTCGTCGGCTGCGATGGGCTGGGCCGACTGATTCTCGGTTGGGATGACGTGCAGTGGAGCCAGCTGCACCAGATCTTCGCCTGCGGCCAGCCCGCTCACGGCGACCACCGAGACGAAAGCGAGAACGGCGCGGGTCCGCACTAAAAACCGCCGCTCACATAGACGCGCTCCAGCGTAAGGTTGAGCGGGCCGATCTTGAGGTCGGCCGCACTCGCCATGCCGTTCGCCTTCTCGAGCGTGAGATTGGCGGTTATGCCGCCGATCTCGCCACGCGCGGTGAAGTGCTTGTCGCCTTTTTTCGCGAGAATCTTTGTCTTCGCAACGGTGAGCTTTTCCGGATTTTCGGCGAGCCAGATGCCCATGGTGTGTTCGCGGCCCACAGAATCCGGCTCCGCCAGCAGTGCGCGCAGCTGTTGCGCCTGCGCTACCCAGTTTCCCGGCTGTGAGTCTTTTGGCAGCGTGGCCTTTACGTCCTTGCCTTGTACCTCACCTTCGACGATCCACACGCCATCTTCGGTCTTCAGCGCCAGACTGTTCGAGAGTTCGCCATTGGCGACTTCCGTATTCGAGGCGTTGATGAGCGTCCCATCGGGTCGCACCCAGTTGATGTGCACAGCGTCCTGCGACTGGACGGCACCGTCGTCGGTAGCGATCAGCATGGCGGTCATCTGCCGTGCCTTGGAGTCGCCTTCACTGTCGCGCTCCAGAGTCGAGACCGCGACGCCGATCTTCGCGCCCGACATGCTGGCGACAGAGATCTCGACGTACTGCGGTGCGCCCACGGGTTGCTGCGTATCGAGCGATTCCGCAAAGGCCCGGGTGATCGCGGTGAACGTGCGCGTGAAGCCGAGATCGTTGTGCGCGCAATAGACGCCGGACTCCCCTTTTTCCATGACGAACTGCTTGAGACTGCCGACCAGCGCACCGTCGGGGCCGGCAACGCGATACAGCCACGTCAACGAGATGTACGGCACCGCGCCGAACGCGCCGGCGTCCGTGCCCTCGAGCGCGCGGACTTCGATCTTGCCCTGGGAGGACTCGATTTCCTTGATCGAATTGCCGAGCGTGACGCGCAGGGCATTGGCCATATCGACGCCTTTCGGATACACCTCGCAATGCACGCTCGCGTCCCCGCCGATGTCGAGTTCCACTGAGTAAGAACCCTCGACCTCCTCGACCGTATTGACCAGCTTTCCCGGCGTACGTGCCGTGAACCAGCCGTCCTTGCTCTTGATCTCGACGGGCTTCAGGGACTTGCTCTCGCGAGCGCGCGCATCTTTTAGCCATTTGGGCTCGTCAGCGCCAAAGGCGGAAGTGCACAACAACAACGCGAACGCTGCGCGCTTGAACATCGGACCTCCCAGACTCCGGACGGAGTGCCCGGGCGGAGCTACTTTACTGCCCGGCGATATTCATTTCCCGCGAAGCTGACCTCATTCTGCAATACGCGTTCGCTAGTTTCCCGGTTCAGCCAGCCAAAGCCAGCACGGGGAAACGCATGTCGCACGACCACGCCGAAGACAACAACTCGACTTTCAATCCCTCACTCGAAACCGTCGTGGCGGCGAGACTGTCGCGGCGCGACATGCTCAGCGGCGCAGGCAGCGCGGCCGCGCTGGCCGTGTTCGGCGGGGCGGTGTCCACGCAGGCGGCGGCTCAAGGTGGCGGTTACGGGCAAGGTTACGGCTACGGTCATTCGCGCAATCTGAAACTCGGCTTCAGCCCGGTGGCAAAAAGCATCGAAGACGTGGTCTCGGTGCCCAAGGGTTACAGCGTCGACATCCTGTTCGCGCTCGGTGACCCGATGGCCAAACATGTCGGCGACTACTCGAACGATGGCACCGACGACGCGGCGAGTTTCGAATTCCGCGCCGGCGACCACCACGACGGCATGTATTTCTTCGGCTTGGGGCACAACGGCCGCTACAACAAGTACGTCTCGGATCGCGGACTGCTGTGCCAGAACCACGAGGCGATCACCCCTGGCTATCTGCATCCCACGGGACAGACCATCGTCAACGGTGTGCGCACGGTGGCGGATGAAGTCCTGCGCGAGTTCTACCTGCACGGCGTCAGCATCATCGAAGTGGTGCGTGAGAAGAGCCGCCGGCACGACAAGTCGAGCGGACCTTTTCGCAAGCGTCGCCATCCGGTCAAACGCGCGATCGACTGGGACTATGAGCAGCATTCGCGCTTCAATCGCCGCATCCACACGCTGACCGACATGAAGATGTCCGGACCGGCGGCGCGCACGCCGTACCTGATCACGAAGTATTCGCCCGACGGGTCGCGCACGCGCGGCACGGTGAACAACTGTGCGAATGGCTATACGCCCTGGGGCACCTTTCTTACCTGCGAAGAAAACTTCGCGGGTTACTTCCGCCGCGTGGCAGC
>DASTTJ010000367.1:0-2934 GCA_035760205.1 Steroidobacteraceae bacterium
TGACCCGGCAGGGCGCAGATGGAGACTGGAATCCCGAGATGTCGCAGGGCTTCGTGCGTTATTCCCCGGACGATTCGCTGGTGCTGCGCGCCGGCCGCGTAGGCTACGACATCTATCTACTCGCGGAATCTCGCCAGGTGGGTTATTCCTATCTCGCGTTGCGTCCGCCGCCGGAATTCTACGGCCTGCTGACCAACGACAATGTCGATGGAGCTGACATCGCTTACACGCGCCGCGTCGGCCGTGGCCTGGCCCGGGCCCGCTTGTTCGGCGGCGGTGGAACGGCCGGAACGGCACTGGCAGACGGAACACACACCGATACGGAAGCGAACGTCTACGGCGCCTGCTTCGACTACCTCTATCGCGGCTGGACAGCCCGGGTCGCCTTCGTGCGCTACGAATACGATTCCGATCCCAGTTTCGTGCAGCTGGTCACCGCGTTGCGCATGACCGGCGTACCCGAGGCGACGGCAATCGCCGACGGAATCGATCACGACGTATTGAGTTCGCAAGGATTTCAACTCGGTGTCGCCTATGACGACGGTCCGCTGCAGGCGCAGCTGCTTTATGGATTCATCGAAAGCGGCTCCATCGCCGGCCCGGCATCCAGCAGCGTCTACGGGTTGTTAGGTTATCGCGTGCGCGCTTTTACGCCGTTCGCGTCGTATGCGAGCTCGCGCGATCGCGACCCCATCCGCACGACAGGATTGCCGGATATTCCCATGCTGGCGCCGATCAATGGCGCGGTGCACACCATCCAGTCGACCGTGCGATCGACGCAGCACACCTTTTCCGTGGGCGTACGCTACGACTTCAACTCGCATTTCGATGTGAAACTGCAGATCGACCGCGTGAACCTGCGTGATTCGTTGTTGATGTTCGACCGCCGGTCACCTCCAGGGGGACCCGCGGACATGACCGTCATCGGTGCCGCCCTGGACTTCGTGTTCTGAGAGCGACATGAAACGCATCGTCATTCTGCTCGTCATGGCTGTGCTCTCCGCGGGAGTCGTGCGCGCCAATGATGCCAATGACATTGTCGTCATCGTGAATCCCGCAAGCGGCGTCGATCGGCTGAGTCGCGACGAGGTCATCGACATCTTTCTTGGGCGGTACCGCAAGCTGCCGTCCGGACGCGTCGCACTGCCGATAGACGTGTCAGACCCCGGGACGGAACGCGCGCGGTTCTACCAGCTGCTCGTGAAGAAGAGTCCGGCGGAAATCAGCTCTTACTGGGCACGACTGGTGTTCTCTGGCCAGACGTCGCCGCCATTCCAGGTTCCCGATACCAGGACCGCGGTCGAGCTCGTGCAGAACAATCCCAATGCGATTGCCTATGTGGACCGCGCGTCGGTCAATGCACACGTGAAGGTGGTGCTTGAAATCAAGCCCTGAAGTGCCGGCCGTGCGAAGGAGCGGCGCGTTTGCCCGGCTGATCCCGCGCAGCCTCGTCGCGCGCACCAGTCTCTCGATCCTGCTGCTCGCCGTGGTCATGGGCCTGTTGTTCTCGATCATGGCCTCCTGGCGCGTCCGGGCGGCTGAGCAAGATCGTCTGATTGCGCGGGTCGACGAGCTGACGGCAACCGTGGAAAACACGGTGAGTATCGCCTGCTTCCTCAATGACGCCACGCTCGCGAAGGAAATCGCCGGCGGCCTCATGAAGAATCGTATCGTCGCCGGCGTGCAAATCATGAGCGGAAAGACGGCGCTCTTCAGCGCTATGAGCACCGCACAGGGGCAGGGTGCACACATCGATACGCGCAAGCGCACCATCTATTCGCCTTTCAACAAGCAATCGCCGGTGGGCGAGATCACGATTTTTGTGTCGCACGCGGAGATCGAGGCGCAGGCCGCGGCCTATTCCCGCTACACCATCTGGATCCTGAGCCTGCAGGTATCGATCGTGGCCGCCGCGGTGGCTTTTCTCGTGTACCTGCTGGTCACGCGTCCCATCAAGGGCATATCCGACGAGCTGCACCGCGTGGAGATCCGCTCCGGCATGCGTCTCACGTTGCGGGCGGGCGAGCGCAAAGACGAAATCGGGCAGCTGGTGGTCGACGTGAATTCGCTGATCTCGCGATTGACCGACGCGCTCGATACCGAGCGCGAGCTGCGCGTGGAGCGGGAGATCAGTGAGAGGCGCATGCGCCTGGTCTTCGAGAAGGCGGACACGGGAATGCTCGTCCTCGACAAACATGGCGCGGTGCAATCCTGCAATCCGGCCTTCGTTCGAATTCTGGGTCCGGCGGCGGCCGTTTCCAGCGCGATGCTCGGTGATCTGCTGGCTCCGCACGGCCCGCTCGTCGCCGCGCTCATCGACGGCAGTCGCGATTCGGGCGAGCCGCGCGATGCCGACCTCGAGATCGACCTGGGCGGTTCACGTGGCAAGGTCTGGGTGGAGCTGTCGGTAAATCCGATCGGCAGCAATCTGCTGCAGGCATTGGTCAATGACATCACCGAGCGCAAACGTTCGGAATCCGCCGCTCACGAGCTTGCCTCGCGCGACACGTTGACGGGACTTCTCAACCGTCGTGGCTTCGATGCCGCATTGGCACGAACGCTGATGGCACCACGCGGCGATGCCCGTGTCGCGTTACTGCAGATCGATCTCGACCGGTTCAAGGCGGTCAACGACAACTATGGACACGAAGCGGGGGATCGCGTGCTGCGCGACGTGGCGCGTGTGTTCGAGCGATGCGTACGCCGAAGCGATGTGATTGGACGAATGGGCGGCGATGAATTCGCGGTGTTGCTCACGGGCATCGAAGGCGCGGCGAAGGCCGAGGAGATCGCCAACAACGTGATCCGTTGCGTGAGCGAGCCCATCGATATTGGAGGCGGCCAGGTGGCGAAAATCGGGGCCAGCATCGGCATCGCTTTTGCGGGCGACGCGATGGAAACACCCGCAGCCTTCATGCACCGGGCGGACAGCGC
>DASTTJ010000368.1:0-2298 GCA_035760205.1 Steroidobacteraceae bacterium
CGCGCACGGATCCGTTCGAGCGCTGGCCCCGCGCCCACCACCCATTTCGAACCGGGCAGATCGAGCTCGAGGAACGCCTCGACATTCTTCTCCACGGCGACGCGGCCGACGTACAGGAAAATAGGCGGCACGCTGTCGAGCCGCTTGCTGGGCTGCGGCCGAAAGATGTCGGTATCAACGCCGCGCGACCAGAGCCGGACATTGGTGAAGCCGTTGGCCCGCAGATCGTCAACCACCACCTGCGTGGGCGCCATCACGCCCTTCGAGGGCCCATGAAAGTGCCGCAGCCAGGCGTAGCTCCACGACAGCGGCAGCCGCATTCGCGCGTGGACGTACTCGGGAAAACGCGTGTGATAGGCCGTCGTGAATGGAAAATCGTTGCGCAGCGCAAAGCGCCTGGCCGCCATGCCCAGCGGTCCTTCGGTGGCGATGTGCAGCACGTCGGGATCGAACTCGCGAATGCGCTCGTTCACCCCACCCTGCGGAAACAGCGACAGGCGAATCTCCGGGTAGGTGGGGCAAGGCAGCGTGCGGAAATCCAGCGGAGTCAGGAACTGCACCTCGTGGTTGAGCTTGCCCAATTCACGCGCCGTCGTCTTGAGCGTGCGCACCACGCCGTTGACCTGTGGCTCCCACGCATCCGTGACGATGAGGATTCTCAAATATGCCTCCTAACCAGTTGAGGCATAGTCCACCGCGAATACGTTGCAATGGAATGACAGCGGCTATTTCAGGACTTGCCGCTCGAGCCAGTTGCGAATTTCGGCGAGTTTGATGCCAGGGTCGGTGATCGATGGGCCCACACCGAATCTCCACGCGAGTCGCGCGTCATCGGGATTCTTGTCGAGCGCAACGAGGTCGGCAGACAGCGCATCGAGGTCTTCCTGGTCTTTCACGAGACCGTCACGAATCAGCACATCGGCGTATCGCCGGGCCATCGCCGCAATCTCCGCGCAACTGTATTCCGGGTGGTACTGCACGCCCCAGAAAGTGGCCTTCCTGAGTTTGATCTCGGCGGCCTGCAGCCCCATGTCGTTGTGGGCCAGCGCCGTGGAACCGGGAGGCAACGATTCCACGGTATCCACGTGCACCGTCGCTGCTTCGAACACCTCGGGCTTGCCGGAGAACATGGGGTGGTCGCGGCCCTGGCTGGTGAGTGTGATGCGGCGTCCGAAGCCGAACTCGCGCCCGCGCGGATTGCGCACCACGCTGCCACCGGCCGCGGTGACACCCACCTGCAATCCCCAGCAACTGCCGAAACACGGCACGCCCGCGGCGAACACGGCTTTGGCAAGATCGATCTGGCGTTCCACGGCCGCTTCGCGGGAATAGATGTTCAGCGTGGAACCGGTGATCACGGCGCCGTGGTAGCTGGCCAGCGAAACACCCTCGGGAAGTTTCGGTTCCTCATCGGCCGGCCGCACGATGTCGCACTCGATGCCGGGCTTCAGGCGCTTGAGCGTCGCGGCATAACCTTCGCCCGAAGACGTGCCACCGACCGCCACGTGTTTGTCGCGTGTGGCTTTCTCGTTACCGTCGATGACGAGAATGCGCGTCACGACTTCAGAGACAGGTCGCCCTTCACCGCCGAGCGAAAAATGCGCTCGAGCGTAGGCGCATCGACGGGAATCGGATTGCCGCCGGCCGATGGATCGATCGCCGCTTCGCGCCCGATTTCCTCCGGGTTGCGCAGCGTCACACCGATTTCGGCCAGCGAATGCGGGATGCCCAATTCCTTGCGGAAGTCGAGCACCCAGGCGAGCACGCCCTCGACGCCCGGCTTCGGCAGGTCGAGCACGCGCGCCACGACTTTCATGCGCTCGGCGATCGCATCGCGGTTGTGCACGATGACGTAGGGCGTGATCACGGCGTTTGTCAGTCCATGATGCGTATCGAAAAACGAACCGACCGGATGCGCGATGGCATGCACGGCGCCGAGCCCTTTCTGGAAAGCCGTGGCGCCCATGCTGGCCGCGGCCAGCATGCGTGAGCGCGCTTCGAGATCGCCACCATTCCTGCAGGCGCGCGGTAGATAGGTCTTGATCAGCCGCATGCCCTCGAGCGCCACGCCATCGGCCAGCGGGTGGAAGCCCGGTGCGCAGAATGCCTCGAAACAATGCACCCAGGCGTCGAAGCCGGTGGCCGCGGTGATCTTGGGCGGCAACCCCACGGTGAGCTCCGGGTCGGCGATGACGATCCCAGGCATCATCTTGGGATGAAAAATGATCTTCTTCTGATGGGTCTCTTCGTTGAGGATGACCCCTGCCCGCCCCACCTCGCTTCCAGTGCCGGCGGTGG
>DASTTJ010000369.1:0-5542 GCA_035760205.1 Steroidobacteraceae bacterium
GCTGGATCAATTTCGAAGGCCCGCTGCGACCGCACGCCTTCGATTGCAAGAAACTCAACGAAGACCACGACTCTCCATGGAACGCCGCGGAGCTGCTGCACAACGCCGCCGTGCGCGTACGCTACTGGCGCCTTGCCGCCAGCATGCCGCAGCTCGCGCGCAATGCCGACGGCGACGAACTCTTGTTCGTCCACCAGGGGAGCGGCGAACTGTACTGCGACTACGGCCACCTCTCGATCGAGGCCGGTGACTACATTCTCATTCCGCGCGGCACGATGTGGCGCTTGGAATGCACACAGCCGCTGCATGCGCTGCTCATCGAGGCCACTAACAACTCCTACCGTCTTCCCGACAAGGGGCTGGTTGGGCCGCACGCCATCTTCGACGCGGCCATGCTCGATACACCGCGCATCGACGACGCGTTCAAGGATCAGCAGGAAGAACGCGAGTGGCGAGTGGCGATCAAGCGGCGTGGCGCCGTGTCAACCGTCACCTACCCCTTCAGTCCACTGGACGCGGTGGGCTGGCACGGCGATCTTTCCGTGGTACGCATCAACCTGCGCGACCTGCGCCCGCTCATGAGCCATCGCTACCATCTCCCACCATCGGCTCACACCACTTTCGTGGCGGACCGGTTCGTGGTGTGCAGCTTCGTACCGCGGCCGTTCGAATCCGATCCGGGCGCGATGAAGGTCCCGTTCTTCCACAACAACGACGACTACGACGAAGTCTTGTTCTATCACGCGGGCGATTTCTTCAGCCGCGACAACATTCATCCCGGCATGATCACGCTGCACCCCGGCGGCTTCACACACGGCCCGCATCCCAAGGCGCTCAGGAATGTGTTCCAGCAGGCCAAACCCGCGACCAACGAATATGCGGTGATGATCGATACGCGGGACGCGCTGGAGATTGCCCCGGCTGCAGCCAATGTCGAATGGACCGGCTACGTCGACAGCTGGAAAAACCCGGGTGGCGCTCCATGAAACTGGCGACTCTCAGGCGCGGAGATCGCGACGGTCGCCTGGCCATCGTCAATCGGGCGATGACGCATTGCCTGCTCGTGCCCGGCATCGCACCGACGCTGCAGGCGGCGCTCGACGATTGGGCTGCGGTCGGACCCAGACTGGCCGAGCGCGCCGCCGCGCTCGAACGTAACACCGCGCACTCCGACGTGATGCCATTCGATGCCACGCAATGCGCCGCGCCGTTGCCGCGCGCTTATCACTGGGTGGACGGCAGCGCCTACGTGAATCACGTCGAGCTGGTGCGCAAGGCGAGAGGCGCCGACATGCCGGCCTCGTTCTGGACGGATCCGCTGGTCTACCAGGGCGGCTCCGACGATTTGTTAGGGCCGCGAGACGATGTGCCGTTCAGCGACGCGGCCTGGGGCATCGACCTCGAAGCGGAAGTCGCCGTGATCACCGATGACGTGCCGATGGGAACCACCGTCGCGAACGCCGCCTTGCACATCAAACTCATAATGCTGGTGAACGACTGGTCGTTGCGCGGGCTCATTCCGGGCGAACTCGCCAAGGGTTTTGGCTTCTATCAATCCAAACCCGCCACCGCGTTCTCGCCCGTGGCGGTCACGCCCGACGAACTCGGTGAAGCGTGGCGCGACACGAAGGTACATCGGCCACTCGTGAGCCGCATCAATGGCCAGGATTTCGGCCAGCCCGACGCGGGCACCGACATGACCTTCAGCTTCGCGCAACTCATCGCGCACGTCACGAAGACAAGAAAGCTGGGCGCCGGCACCATCATTGGTTCGGGGACCGTCTCCAATTACGATCGAAGCCGCGGCAGCAGCTGCCTCGCGGAGAAACGCACGCTCGAACAGCTCGAGTCCGGCTCGCCCCGCACGCCGTTCCTGCAATTTGGCGATCGCGTTTCCATCGAGATGTTCGACACGAACGGCAGGAGCATTTTCGGCGCGCTGGACAACCAGGTAGTCAGGCCAGGAAGCTAGGCCAGAAAGTCAGGCAATCGCGACCTCCACCAGCCGCGGCTCGAGCACGCGCACGAGTTCCGTGGGGTTGATGCCCACCAGGAAGCCGCGCGCACCACCGTTGATATAGATGAGTGACAGCTCCGCGATGGTCTTCTCGCAGCAGATGGACATCTTGCGTTTGAGCCCGAACGGAGACGTACCACCCACCTGGTAGCCCGAATGCCGATCCGCGACCGTGGGCGCACAGGGCGCGACACTTTTTAACCCGAGCTGTCGCGCGAGATTCCTGGCCGAAACCTCGCGATCTCCGTGCATGAGAATGCACAGCGGCCGCTTCGATTCGTCTTCGAAGATAAGCGTCTTCACCACGAGGTGTTCACTGACACCCAGGTGCTGTGCGGACGCAGCGGTGCCGCCGCGCGGTTCCCACACATACAAGTGCGGTGTGAAATCGACCTTGTGCTGGCGAAGCACGCGGACGCCCAAGGTCACGGGGTAGTCAGTGGCCATATCCGCGGAATTTCATGGGTTTCTCCCTACAACCGGCGCCGCAGGATATTACCTTCGGGAGAGAGGCTCTTCGTCCTTCTGGTGGCACAATGCACCATGGGTGAATTCACCACGCTCATGGCCCGGGACGGCCACGAATTCAACGCCTTCCTCGCCGCGCCCAGCTCTCCGGCGCGTGGCGCCGTCCTGCTCGCGCAGGAAATCTTCGGCGTAAACCGGCACATCCGCGCAGTGGCGGACAGCTTTGCCGCGGAAGGGTACGTCGCCGTCGCGCCTTGTTTGTTCGATCGCATCCGCCGCGGCATCGAGCTCGGCTACAGCGAGGCGGAGGTACAGCAGGGACGTGGGTACCGGCTGCAGATTCCGAAGGAGAAGACCCTCCTCGATCTCACGGCTTGCATCAACGTGACCCGACACGCCGGCCGCGTGGCCGCGGTGGGTTACTGCTGGGGCGGCACGCTGGCTTACATCGCGGCCTGCGAGCTGCAGATTGCCTGCGCGGTGGCGTACTACGGCGGACAGATCAAGGACCATCTCGACAAATCACCGCGCCGCCCGGTGATGTACCACTTCGGCGCGAAAGACCCGCACATTCCCGCAGGCGACGTGGACAAGATTCGCGCCGCGGATCCGAACGGCGTATTTCACCTCTATCCGGCCGACCACGGATTCAATTGCGATGAGCGCAGCACCTACGACGCCGCCAGCGCGTCACTCGCCCGCGAGCGCACGCTGCAATTCCTGACGGCGCAAATGGAACGCAAATGATCAAGCTCGACGATCCCACGCTGTGGAAAGAACTGGGTCTCATCAACGGCCAGTGGCAACCCGCCGACTCTGGGCTAACTACCGAGATCCGCAATCCCGCCAGCGGCGGCCTTCTCGGCACGGTGCCGGTCATGGCGGCGGGAGAGACGCGCCGCGCCATCGAGGCCGCGCACGCGGCCATGCCGGCGTGGTCGAAGAAGACCGCCGGCGAACGCGCGAAGCTGATGCGCCGCTGGTTCGATCTCATGCTCGCGAACGTCGACGACCTTGCGATCATCATGACCGCAGAGCAGGGAAAGCCGCTGGCGGAATCGAAGGGTGAGATCGCCTATGCGGCGTCGTTCATCGAATGGTTCGCCGAGGAAGGCAAGCGCATCTACGGCGACATCATCCCCGGGCACCAGGCCGACAAACGCATCATGGTGCTGCGTCAACCCATTGGCGTGGTCGCCGCCATCACGCCGTGGAATTTTCCCGCGGCCATGATCACGCGCAAGGCCGCGCCCGCCCTTGCCGCGGGCTGCACTTTCGTCTGCAAGCCCGCTCCACAGACACCGTATTCGGCGCTGGCCATGGCCGAGCTGGCGCAGCGCGCCGGAATTCCCGCGGGGGTATTCAACGTGGTCACCGGCGATGCGATCGCGATCGGCGGCGAGTTCACCGGCAACGACAAGGTGCGCAAAGTGTCGTTCACGGGCTCGACGCCCGTGGGCAAACTACTCATGGCGCAATGTGCCGGCACCGTAAAGAAAGTGGCGCTCGAGCTCGGCGGCAATGCACCCTTTCTGGTGCTGGACGACGCCGACCTCGACGCCGCGGTCACCGGCGCCATCCAGAGCAAGTACCGCAACACGGGCCAGACCTGTGTGTGCGCCAATCGCTTCATCGTTCAGTCGAAGGTCTACGACGCGTTCGCACAGAAGCTCACCGAAGCCGTTCGCAAGCTGCGCGTGGGCGACGGATTGAAGGGCGAAACGGACCAGGGACCCTTGATCGACGTCAAGGCGCTGGCCAAGGTGGAAAGCCACATCGCCGATGCGAAGGCCAAGGGTGCCACGGTGTTGACGGGTGGACTGCGTCATGCGCTCGGCGGCACGTTCTACGAGCCCACAGTGCTGACAAACGTCAGCGGCAAGATGACCCTGGCACGCGAGGAAACTTTCGGGCCGGTAGCGCCGCTGTTCCGCGTGGACACCGACGAGGAAGCCGTGAAACTCGCGAACGACACCGAGTTCGGTCTTGCTGCCTATGTTTACACGCGCGACCTCACGCGCTCCTGGCGCGTCACCGAGGCGCTGGAGTACGGGATCGTGGGACTCAACACCGGGCTCATTTCGACCGAAGTCGCGCCGTTCGGCGGCGTGAAAGAGAGCGGCATCGGGCGCGAAGGCTCCCGGTACGGCATCCTGGAGTTCACCGAACTCAAGTACGTCTGCGTGGGCGGAATCTGACCGCCTCGTGCGCATAGGCAGCGCGCGGCAAGATGCGTAAACTCCCGCCGCAGTGTTAGGAAAGTTTCACGAAATCAGCGTCGAGACGGGCGACATCGCCAATTCGGTAGCCTTCTACGAGCGCCTCGGGTTCAGCCTTTGCGGCACCACCGACACCTGGACGCATCCCTACGGCGTCATGACCGACGGCCGCCTGTATATCGGCCTGCACCAGTTCAAGTTTCCCTCGCCCACACTTACCTACGTACACCCCGGCGTCGCGCACCATGCGCACGTCATCGAGAAGCTCGGCATCGACATTGCGTGGAAGCGCGTCGGCGACGATGCCTTCAACGAGTTCGGCTTTCTCGATCCTTCGGGGCAGACGGTGCGTGTGCAGGAGGCGCCAACTCATTTCGCCAGCGACCGCGAACGTGCCGAAAGCTCGCTGTGCGGCGACTTCGCGGAATACAGCCTGCCGTCAGCCGAGTTCCAGCCCATGCGCGAATTCTGGGAGCCGCTCGGCTTCGTGGCGCTGAGTGAAACCGATGCGCCCTACCTGCGCATGTCGATGACCAGCGATCACATCGATCTGGCCGTGCACCGCCCGCGCACCCTCGACCAGCCAATGCTGGTGTTCGCGGCCGCGGACATGGGCGAACGCATCGAGCGCCTGCGCTCGCTCGACGTGGCCATGTCGGAAGACCTGCCGCGCGGTCTCGATCCGCGCTCCGTCGCGCTGCTGCGTGCGCCCGAGGGCACGGCGCTTCTGCTCATCAACGCCGTCGATTAACTATTTCTTCTGGTCAGGCGAGCGCCGAACAGGAAAATCGCGAAGTTCACGCCGGCGAGCAGGAAGAACGGCCCGCCCTTCGAGATG
>DASTTJ010000370.1:0-2800 GCA_035760205.1 Steroidobacteraceae bacterium
AACCCTGGTGCGCGCGCACCAGGCTCGCGAAGGCGTCACGGTTTCCGGCACGCGCCTGCAGCAGCAGCGAATCAGGCATCGGTTGAGGGGCGAAAAGGCTCACGTCGGGTCCGTATCACGGGTTCTCACTCATCTCCGGAATGCCGAATTGTCCTTCGAGCTGCGTGATCTTATCGAGATCGATGCTGCCGACGATGTTCACGATGGTGAATTCGCGCGGTTCACTGGCAATCACGGCCAGGCCTTTGACCTTGTCGTCATCAAGGCACACGTACACGTCCACGTCTTCGCGCGGGTCGCGCTTGCGGACCTGCACCAGCGCGCTCCAGCCGGGTGCCTGCAGCTGCTTGCGGACACTGTCGATATCCGCCTTGGAGTACGCATCATCCGAGTCAAAGGTGAAATTGCGCACCCGCACGGACTTGATGTCCTGGAGCAGGGTCAGGGCCTCATCATGGGCCCCGTCGGCGGCGTCAGCGGCGGCGAATTTTTTCGCGACGCGCATCAGGAAGCCATCGAGAGTGACGTCCACTGAATCAGTGGCCTTCAGCCGCAGATGGCTGAAGTTCGGAATATCGAGCTCGGGCTCTACACCAAAACCGGCAACTGGCAAGGCGAGTGCGGTGGCCGCTGCCAAGGCGGCGCTCAAGGCTCTGATCTTCACGGCGGGCTCCAGATTTGCGTGTCCTGCCATCTATACGAGGCAGGCGCCCGCCGCGGGTGCAGCTCTGACCGATTTTTCAGCGCACCGTAAATGACTGAAGCGTCGAGCCCATTTCGTTGGGGGCCAGGGGATTGGCCCGGAAACCGTCGAACAGCAGCGCACCACGGGCCTGGTAGGCGCCCACCGGCAACTGGGTGCCATCGGCGAGTGTGCCCGGCCAGTACAGCGTGTAGGTCTTGCTGGCGTGGGGTTCGAACATGAGCTCGGTGGTCGCCTGGGTAAATGCCAGGTTCTGGGACCATTTCCAGCGGATCTGGGTACTGCCCCCGTTTACGACGACGAAATCGTGGTCCTGGGCATCCGGGAACTGCACGCGCTGCTGGCGGCTGGTGAGGTTCACGATCCTGAAGTCGAAGCGGACCGGCTCTCCGAACACGAAGCTTTCGGTTTCGACGCCGGAGACATCCCGCAGGGTGAGTGTGCTGCTGAAGGTTTCGTGGGGCTCAGGTACCTCGGGCAGCGGGTCGCCCGAGCGGAAGCTGCAGCTCGTGTAGGCGCCCGTCGAGAGGCAGATACCGACGAGTATTGCGAGTCGTGCCATCATTCGGCCGCGTTTCGTTTCGCGTGAATTCATGGGACCTCCCGAAAAATCCTTGACCGATGCCGAAGTGGACGAGCTTTACGGGCTCGAGCCCGTGATCGGCGATCTAGCCTCCCAAGTGGACACGCGCGACGGTGCGGAGTTCGTCGTGGTGCACTGTCCCTATTGCGGCGAAGCATTCGAGACTAACGCCGATTGCAGCGCGGGTCCGTCAAAATATGTCGAAGACTGTCAGATTTGCTGTCAGCCCATCGATATGGAGTTGCGCGTCGACGACAGCGGGGGTTTTCTCGAACTCCTCGCGAGCCGCGGCGATAGCTAGTGGGGGAATGGATGACGATCGCAGAGAAGAAAGTGGCGTTGATCACGGGCGCGGGCAGTGGCATCGGCAAGGCGACCTCGCTGGCATTCCTGCGCGACGGCTTTCGCGTGGTGCTGGCAGGTCGTCACGCCGACAAGCTCGAGGGCGTGGCGCGCGAGGCGGGTGAGGTTGCGCAGTCGCTGTGCGTGGTGACGGATGTGACCAAGCCCGGCGACGTGCGCGCGCTGTTCGACGCGGCGCACGCGAAGTTCGGCCGGCTCGACGTGTTGTTCAACAACGCGGGACTGAATGCGCCGTTTCTGCCGCTCGAAGACATGCCCTATGAAAAGTGGCGCGAGGTCATCGATACCAATCTGACCGGCGCGTTCCTGTGCACGCAGCAGGCGTTTCGAGTGATGAAGAACCAGACGCCGCGCGGCGGACGGATCATCAACAACGGTTCCATTTCCGCGCATGCGCCGCGGCCGGATTCCGCGCCGTACACGGCGTCGAAACACGCGATCACGGGGCTCACCAAGTCCACGTCGCTGGATGGGCGCAAGTACGACATCGCCTGCGGGCAGATCGACATCGGCAACGCGTTGACGACGCTCGGCAGTCGATTGCCGGATCCGGAGCCGATGATGGATGTGGATCATGTGGCGAATGCCGTTCTGCAGATGGCCAAACTACCGCTCGAGGCGAACGTCCAGTTCATGACGATTCTCGCGACCAAGATGCCTTTTATCGGCCGCGGATAGTGGGGTCTGACCCCATTTTTTGGCGCTGGGAGTAGAACACCGCGCCAGCGAAAACGAACTCGACGATCGACCCCGTTAGCGCGGCGACGAAGCTGCTGGCGCCCAACGCGGCTAGCGCGAAGGCGCAAGCCGCGAGCACCGCGCCACAAGCCCAGTAGATGCGCAGGCCGTACAACGTGGCAAACGTGAAGTAGCGGCCCCCGATCGTGAGCAGCATCGCCAGAAAGAACCATTCCGGACCCTGCAGGGACGCCAGAAACGCGATCGGAATCGCCAGCAGCAACCAGACCGTGCTTTCGATGGCGAGCCGCCCGAGCGGATTCGCCTTGTCGTGCGAGCCCGGCCTTCCCGCGAGTTTCGACAACAACATGGCAATCGGATGGATGAACATGCCGCCGACGAACAGCGCAAAGATGGCGCTGCGCTCCGTAGCCAGCGCGGCTGTGATGGCTGCCGCCAGCCACACACTGGCC
>DASTTJ010000371.1:0-2530 GCA_035760205.1 Steroidobacteraceae bacterium
TTGCCCCCGAGGCCGGTCTGATCTGCCGCGAGGCGCACGCTGAAATCGCCGTCGCGGACTGCCTGAAGCGCCCGCAGCAGCTTCTTTTGATCGAGTTCCGGAGCGGCGGCATGGCCATTCCCAAGGTTGCGCTTCGCGACCTTGGGTTTAGCCGCCGTAGTGCGTCCGCGAGCGGAGGTTTCCATCGAATGCCCAGGGTTTTGCGAGTGCGTCAGAGTGTAAATGTCATTTGTGCGGGACTGCTCCGCACACTGGTGTAGGAAGGGCCCGACAAGAGCAATGCTTGTGGATCGAGCGCGATCCGCGTTGCCCGCATCAACTCCGGATCACCAGGTCCACTTTCCCCTCCCGTCTTTCCACACTCACACTCACCGACCCACCATGCCTCCGCACCGTGAAATCCACCGAGGCATCCTGCACCTCCAGGTTCCGCACACAGATCTCATCGAACCCATCGGGCACGACGGGATGCGCCAGCACGATCTGGCGGTCGAGTGCGTCGATGCTGATGCCGAGCACGCTCTGCAGCAGCAGGAATGTCGCGCCGGCGGAGGCCGAATGCGGCGAACAGGCGACGGGGAACTGCAGTGGCGCCTCGCGTCCCTTGCGCCGGAAGCCGCAGAACAGCTCTGGCAGGCGCAGCAGATCGAAATGCCGCGCGGCGTCGAACTGCGCGTTGAGGATGCGCAGCGCGAAAGTCTTGTCGTCATAACGCGCGGCGCCGGCGGCGATCAGCGCGTTGTCATGCGGCCAGACGGAACCGTTGTGATAGGACATCGGGTTGTAGCGCAATTCGTTCTCAGCCACCGAGCGCACGCCCCAGCCAGAGAAAAACTGCTCTTCACCCAGCCCCGCTATGACCTGCCGCGCACGCTCGGCGTGCGCGATGCCTGCGAAGAGACAGTGGCCCGCGTTCGAAGTGCGCACCCGGCAAGGTTGTTTGTCGCCGTCGAGTGCGAGCGCGTAGGTCTCGATTTCGCTGCACCAGAAAGCGGTGTTGAAACGCGCCTGCAGTGCCTGCGCCGCCTCGACCAGCGCGATGGCGCGCGGCGCCTCGCCGAGTGATCGGGCAATACGCGCGGCACCGAGGCGCGCACCGTAGACATAACCCTGCACTTCACACATTGCCAGTGGTCCCGTTGCGAGCCGGCCGTCGGAATGGAAGACGGCATCCGGCGAACTCTTCCAGCCGTAATGCGCCGGCGCGGCGCCTCGCGGGCGGGCTTCGATGAATCCGTCACCATCGACATCGCCATACACGTCGATCCAGCGCAGCGCGGCGGTTATCGCTGGCCACAGTTCTGCCATCAGGTCGATATCCGCCGTGCGCGTGTAATACGCGCCGGCCAGCATCACGAACAGCGGCGTCGTGTCGACTCCGTAGTAGTCAGGGGGAAACGCGCCACCGCGTGCTTCATTGAGGATCTTGCCGGTTTCCGCGCCATTTCCGCGGGAGCTGTCGACGGACTGTGTGGCAGCAAGATAGCGCAACACACTCCGTGCGATTTGCGGCCACAACCACAGTGTCTGCAGCGCGGTGAAAATGGCATCACGTCCGAAAACCGCATCGAGCCACGGCAGGCCCGCCGAAGGGACGCGGCCCTGCGGCGTCGCCGTCAGGAGCATGCCGATATCGGCTGCCGCTCGGCGCATCCAGCCATTGAAGGGCGCATTCGTCGATTGCAGCTGGCACGGCGGGCGGCCGTCGACACGCGCCAGTTCCTCGGCCGATGCCAGTGACCGCGCGAACGTGGCGATCTGGATCGGATGGTCTGCCGACCGGCAACCCAACGCGATCGAAATTGTCTTCTCACCCCGGCTGCCGATCTGCAACCGGTACCGGAGGCTGTCGGCAGAAATCGCCTCCGGCGCCGTGTGGCAATCGACCACGGTCTCGCGCACGATTTCGTCCGCGCCCAGGCATCCCTGCGTGACGCTGTCGCGCTCGACACGTTCGAACCGTGAGCGCGCCGCATCGACGCGGCGCTGCGAACGAACATCGACGATGTTCTCGAAATCCGAGCCGAAGCGAATGACGAGTTCCGCCGCTACCGTGCTCAGCGCGAAGTTGCGCACACGGATCATCTCGTAACACACGCCCGCCCAGATGAAGCGCGAGCGCGTGATGTGCAGCGTACCGCGCGGCAGCACGACCCGTCCGTTTTCGCCGCGCACGTCGGGGTTGGTGAGATTCATCGTCAGCAACACGTTGTCATCGCGCGGCGAGGCGGCGAGCAGCAGCGGTCGCTGCCCGGAGATAGTGAGGGTGAGGCGGGAAAGATGGCGCACACCGCCGCGATACAGCCCGGCCTCGCTGCGCGTCTCGGCGTCGATGTCGCCGATCTCATTGAACAGCCCAAAGCAATCGTCGTGACGCAGAACGTGTGTCCGCTCACCGCTCGGCACGTCTGCCGTCACGACCTGGTGCGGGTCGAATTCGGAAAGGGCAGGCTCAGATGCCAATGTGGCGTGACCTCGTGTAGGTAATCCGGGTGCGCAACACGGTGACGCCAGAAACGCGCGAATACCA
>DASTTJ010000372.1:0-12700 GCA_035760205.1 Steroidobacteraceae bacterium
CGGCAAGGGCAGAATCGCGAATACTTGCGCGGCAACAATCCCAAGGGGTTCGACATGATGGAAATTTCCCGCGCGGCCCGATCGTCGCGCGCACGGCTTTGTTTGTTCGCGGCGTCCTGCATCCTGGCCGCGTCGCCGGTATTCGCGCAGAGCCAGGCGGGACGCGCCGACGTCGAGGCCGCCGCCAAGCGCGCGACGCAGTTCATGGTCGACAAAGTTGCGTATCGCGGTGGTTACCTGTGGAACTATCTACCCGACTTCTCGCGCCGATGGGGCGAGATGGAAGCGCGCGAGACGATGATCTGGCTGCAGCCGCCGGGCACTTCCAGCATGGGCCATGTGTTCCTGGATGCATATCACGCGACCGGAGATGAGTATTACTACCGCGCGGCGGAGCAGGTGGGAGCCGCGTTGATCTGGGGGCAGCACCCGAGTGGCGGCTGGAACTACCTCGTCGATTTCGCGGGCGATCGCAGTTTGCGTGAATGGTATGCAACGGTGGGTGCCCATGCCTGGCGCCTCGAGGAATTTCAGCACTATTACGGCAACGCCACGTTCGACGATCAGGTCACCACCGACGCTGCCACGTTTCTGTTGCGCCTGTACGCGGAAAAGCTGGACGCCCGCTACAAAGCTCCTGTCGATCGCGCCATCGCGTTTGTCGTGGACAGCCAGTATCCGATTGGCGGTTGGCCGCAGCGCTTCCCACTGCGCTACGAGTTCTCGAAGCACGGGGGAGCGGACTACACCTCATATCTCACCTTCAACGACGATGTTTCCTGGGAGAACATCTCTTTCCTGACCCTCTGCTACCAGGTGCTGGGCGATCAGCGTCTGCTCGATCCGATCACGCGCGGCATGAGCTTCTTCCTGGTCTCGCAGCAAGGTGCGCCGAACCCGGGCTGGGCGCTGCAGTACACGCTCGACCTCAAACCCGCCGCGGCGCGCACTTACGAACCTCTGTCACTGGCAACCCACACCACGGCCAGCAATCTCGGGCATCTGATCACTTTCTATCAACTGACCGGCGACACGCGATACCTCGCGCGCGTGCCGGAGGGAATAGACTGGCTGGAGAAAGTCCGGCTTCCGAAGCCGGACGCGGGCGGAAGGACCCATCCCACTTTCATCGAACTGCAGACGAATCGCGCGCTGTACGTGCACCGGCGAGGTTCCAACATCGCGAACGGCGAGTACTACGTCGACTACGATCCGCAGGGCGCCATCGGGCATTACTCCCCAACTCGACGGCTCGACACCGCCGCCCTGCGCAAGCGCCACGAAGAAGCCCTCAAGTCCGATGTGCGGGCGTTGGCGAAGGCGTCTCCGCTTGCGGCGGGCGCGGGTATCGTCGAACTACCGCGTTATTTTGCGGAGCGATATGCGCCGCCTGCAAAAAAGAATCTGGACGAGCAGGTGCGCGGCTCACTCACGGCGTTGAATGCCACCGGCTTCTGGCCCGCAGCGTTGCCACAGACCAGCTACCCGTATCGCGGCGAGGCCAAAGACACCAAGGTGGCCGGCGAATTCGCAACCACGCATGTGGGCGATGAGGCCGACACATCGCCGTTCACGCCCACCACGAAGACGGAGTCGATCTCCACCGCCGAGTATCTGCGGAACATGAACATCCTGGTGCAATGGCTGGTGCAAGCGCCCCGCTAACAAGCACAGTGCAAGCATGGCGATGAGTCCGCCGGGCGCCTAGACTTCGTCGAAATGGAATCCAACTCCGCGCCCCGTCGACATGTCAGCGCGCTTTACGTGGTCATGGTGGCGGTGGCCATGGTGGTCGGGGCTGGCATCTTCCGCTCGCCGGCCGAGATCGCGGCCAACGCAGGTTCCCCCACGTGGTTCTTCGCCGCGTGGATCGCCGGCGGATTGATCTCGCTCGCCGGCGCGCTGTGTTTCGCGGAACTCGCGACCATGTTGCCCAGCGCGGGTGGGGACTACTTCTTCCTCAAGACCACGTATGGACGCAACGTCGCATTCCTGTTCGCGTGGGCGCGCTTCGCGGTCATCAACACCGGTTCGCTCGCGCTGCTTGGCTTCGTACTCGGTGACTACGCCAACAGCGTATGGTCGCTGGGGCCGCACGGCTCGTCCTGGTATGCGCTGATCACTATTGTCGCGATGACGTTGTTCAATCTGAAGGGCTTGTACACCGGACAGTCCGCCGATTACGCGATGACCGGCCTCGAGGTCGGTGGGCTGCTCATCATATTTGCCGCCGGTGTTGCCATCGCGATCGCCGGAGCACCACCGCTGGTCCCGGATACACCCGTTCAGCCAGGGATTCCAGGCACGTTCGGTCTCGCATTGTTGTTCGTGCTGTTTGCGTTCAGCGGCTGGAGCGAGGTGTCGACGCTGTCGGCGGAGGTTCGCGACGAGCGCCGTGGCATGGTGCGCGCGCTGGTGGCATCGATTCTCGTCATCACGATTCTCTATCTACTGGCGAATTGGGCATTGTGGCGCGGACTGGGAATCGCCGGCCTCGCCGCCAGCCGCACGCCGGCATCGGATGTCATCGCCCGTGCGTTCGGTGACTGGGCGGGCATACTCACGGCGCTCGCGATCGCGATGGCGACGCTGACGTCGATCAACGCCACGATCGTCGTCGGTGCGCGGACCACCTACGCCGCCGCCGCCGACTGGTCCGCGCTCAGTCGCCTGGGAAACTGGAACACGAAGCGCGGCATACCCGTGGCGGGCATCGTCTCGCAAGGCGTCGTTGGGGTCTTGCTGGTTGGCGTCGGAACCTGGACGAGGGACGGTTTCGTCACCATGGTCGACTACTCCTCGCCCGTGTTCTGGCTGTTTCTCTCGATGAGCGGTTTCGCGGTCATTCTGCTGCGCTGGCGGCGCCCCGAACTGCCGCGGCCATTCAAGGTGCCTTTCTTCCCGCTATTGCCACTGCTGTTCTGCGCGTCGTGCCTGTTCGTGCTCTGGTCGAGTCTCGCCTACGTACGTCTCGGCGCACTGCTGGGCGTCGCGGTGCTGGCACTGGGTGGCGTGGTGCTTCTGTGCGTCTGGCGGGCGTCCCGCGCGACGCGGACGTAAACTTCCGCCGGGTCTTGTGATCAGGTGGTCGCCAAATGAATCGAGCGAATATTCACGCGGCGGTGTTGTGGGTTGTTCTCGCCAGCCCGGTCATGGCCGACGCGCACGCCGACGGCTGGATCACTCATGCCGATGCCGGTACACGCGCGCCCATCGTGCTGCAATTCCGCCGCGAGCTGCAGTTGGACCGCGTACCCGCCAGGTTGCCCGTGAGTGTGACGGCCGACAACCGCTTCATTCTCCACGTGAATGGAACACGCATCGCCAGTGGCCCGTCGACGGGCACCGTGAAGAGCTGGCGATATGCCACGGTGGATCTCGCTCCGTACCTCGTGCGCGGCGCGAACGAAATTGCCGCGACGGTCTGGAATTTCGGCGACGTGGCGCCGGCGATGCAGCAGATCGTCGCCACCGGTTTCCGGCTCATCGGCGAACCGGTTTCCACCAGCGCTCCCGGTTGGCAGGTGCGCATCGACGAAGGCCATTCGGCCGTCAACGGCAAGGAGCACATCTCCTGGCAATACTACGTGGCGAGTGCGCCAGAGGTTGTCGACGCGCGCCGCGCATCGTCGCAATGGCAGAGCGCCATCCCGGCACCTGCCGCCGCCGCGCGCACGCTGATCGCCGATCCGCTTCCCCAGCAGCTTTTCGTCAGCGCGACACCAGGCCAGGTGGTGCGCAGCTCGATTGCCGGCGGCGAAAACTTTCCCGGCCAGCCGCTCGTGATCCCCGCGAACACCGCGGCCAAACTACTGATCCGCCGCGACGCCATGATCTCCGCCTACCCCGCGCTCGATGTGCAGGGCGGCAAGGACGCGACGATCAAGCTCCAATATGGCGAGGCGTTGTACGACAAGGATGGCCGCAAGGGCGATCGCAATCTCGTCGGCGACCGCCAGATGCGCGGCTTCCATGACACTTTCATCGCCGATGGGCAGTCGCGCGAATTGGCGCCATTGTGGTGGCGTACTTTCCGCTTCGTCGAAATCGAAGTGGTAACGAAGTCGGAGCCTCTGACGCTGCGCGCGCTGCGATTGAACGAAACCGGCTATCCATTCGAGCAGGTGGCGAGCTTCGTGAGCAGCGATGCCGAACTCAATCGCATCTGGGACATCGGCTGGCGCACCATGCGCGTGGATTCGCACGAGACCTTCATGGACAGCTCCTACTGGGAGCAGCTTCAGTACACAGGGGACACGCGGATCGAAATGCTCGTCACCTATGCGGTGTCGGGTGATGCGCGGCTGGCCCGGCAGGCCATCGAAGCATTCGCGGAGTCCGACGTGGATGGCGGGCTCATGCAGGGCGCCTATCCGTCGCGCCTGTCGAACGTCATCGCCACTTTCGCATTCGCGTGGGTGGGCATGCTCGCCGACTGGTCCGTTGAGCAGCCAGACAACGCGATCATCGTTCGGCACCTTCCGCGCATGCGCCGGGTGCTGGCGTGGTTCGAGCCGCTGCTCAACAAACAAGGCTTGTTGGGCAAGAACCCGCAGTGGAACTTCATCGACTGGTCAGGGCAGAAATGGGACGACCGCGACACGTTCCCTTCCTGGGGAAGCCAGAATGGCAGTTGCCTCATGACCGCGATGTGGCTGGGGGCGCTCCGCCAGGGCGACGCACTGGAACGAACCCATGGCGACGCCTCGCGCGCCACTGAATATCGGGCGAAGGCTGGACGGGCTCGCCAGTCGATCCGGGAACACTGCTGGGTTGCGGACAAAGGCCTGTTTGCCGACGACGGTGATCGGAAGGTGTTCAGCCAGCACATGAATGTGTTCGCGGTGCTCTACGACGTCGCCACGCGCGAAGAAGCGCCAGCCATTCTCGAACGCATCATCGTGCGCGGGCGGGGCATCGATGCGCCCGCCGGCATGTACTCCCCGACTTACTACTTCGCGTGGTATCTCGTGCGCGCATACGAACACGCAGGCCTGGCGGACCGATACTTCAGTCTCTTGCAGACCTGGCGCGAGCTGCTCGCGCTCAACTACACCACGTGGCCAGAATCGCGAGACCAGCCTCGCTCGGATACCCATGCCTGGAGCGCGCACCCGACGGCGGACCTGTTGCGCGTCGTCGCGGGAATTCGGCCGGCTGCGCCGGGTTATGCGCGCCTGCAGGTGGCGCCTGTGCTCGGCCACCTCACCACACTCGATGCCACGGCGATGACGCCGCATGGGCCCGTGAAGGTGAGCTACCGCATCGCCGGCAATGAACTGAGCGCCGTGATCGATCGCCCCGCCACGCTGCCCGGAACTTTCGTGTGGCGGGGCAAGTCGCATCCGTTGACCCGAACCCGCACCCAACTCGAACTTCCGCTGTGAAGGAGAACCCATGAGCAACCGTCGCCAGTTTCTGAACCGCTCTGCCGGTGCAATGTTGTTTGGCGCCACCGGGCTGGCTCAATTCGCGGAAGGGGCTGCGAAAACGAAGATGCTGCTTCGTGCCATTCCTTCCACGGGTGAGAAGATTCCGGCCATTGGCATGGGCACTTCGGGAAGCTTTCAGATACCGGCGGGCAGTGCCGAATACGAGGCGCTCAAAGAGGTGCTCAAACGATTCTTCGCGGGCGGCGCGACACTCATCGACACGGCTCCGACCTACGGCAACGCGGAAGACAACCTGGGGCCGCTGCTGACCGAAGGCGGATTCCAGAAAAAGGCTTTCATCGCCACGAAACTCTCCGGCGTCAGTGGCCGTGAAGCCGGGCTCGAGCAGTTCAACAACACGTTGCGCCGGCTCAAGCGTGACAAGGTCGAGCTGCTGCAGGTCCACAACCTGCGCGACTGGAAGACGCAACTCGAAGTGGCACAAGAGCTCAAGAAACAAGGCAAGGTGAAGTACATCGGCGTCACTCACTACGTCGATTCGGCTCACGACGAAATTGCCGACGTGGTGCAGGCGAGCAAGCCCGACTTCCTGCAGATCAATCACTCCGTGACCAATCGGGGCATCGAAAAGCGCGTGTTGCCGCTCGCCAAAGAGCTTGGTGTTGCCGTGCTCACCAACCGCAACTTCAACGACGGCGCGCTGTTCCGTCAGGTCGAGGGCAAGCCTCTGCCGGGCTGGGCGGCCGACTTGGGCGTCACGTCGTGGGCGCAGATGTTCCTCAAATATTCGTTGAGCCACGAAGCCGTCACGGCGGTGATTCCCGCGACCGGCAAGCCGGATCGCCAGAGCGACAATCTCAAGGCAGGCCTAGGGCCTCTGCTTACGGCGGCACAGCAGAAGGAGTTGGTCGCGCTGGTCGCCTGACGAGAGCCCGGCGCTCTTACGCCGGGCACATGTCTTCGTCCGGGTTAAGGCTCTGGCAGCGCTCGAGCAATCCGCCGTTGAATTCGCTGCGCGGCTTGATCGCGAGCCTCTCGGCGACGAGGGCGCGAGCGAGGGAGCGACGACCGGCGCGCAGCGCGGCCTCGGTTGCCGTGAGCTGCAGCAGGTCGCGTTGCGCATGGCTCCCGCCAAACCGTTGCGCAATGGCGCGTACACCCTGTAGTTCGTCGATGGCGATCTCGTAGTCCTGTCGTTCAATAGCGCACAGGGCACGAGCCATCGGCAGCCCAACTTCGCGGCTCATCATCCCGTTCGTGTCGGTACGTCGTGCCGCGCTCTGGAGACCCGCCATGATCCGCTGCGTCTGGCGCTGATCTCCTGTGGAAAGAAACGCCATGAGTGCATGCACATCGTTGAAGGCGTAGTAACCATCTTCAGCAAACTCGCTCCAGCTCGCGGCGAGATTTGCCCATCGGTCGCCCACGTCGACCTTCTGCAGTCTCAGGCGCCACAGCAGCGCGGAGGCATCCACCATTTCCCCCGCCACGCGGCTGGCAGTTGGCCGGATGTGGGTGTCGTAGATCTCGAGCGCCGCCTCGTAGTTCCTGAAATCGAGGTAGTAGAGGGCGAGATGCCACCAGTTGTGGAAGGCAAAGATATTCCGTTCGCTCCAGGCTGGCGCCGTCTCCTTCAACCACCCGATCCCCGCGCCTGTTTGTCCGCGCATCTCCAGCACGTGTGTCACTGCGTGCACTGCCCAGATATCGGCCGGGTTCAACTCCATCGCACGCCGCCCGGCGGCTTCGGCCGCATCGAATGCACCGCATTCCTCGAGCCCGAAGGCGTGCATGCCGAGCACGAGCCCGCGCTGCGGATCGCTTTCGCTCCAGGCATGCAGCACCTGCACGGGCCGGTCGCGCAACATCGTCGAATTCCCGAGCAGAAAATCGAACAGGTGGGCGATCTGCAGCGCATGCAGGTCGCGTGGATGCTCGGCGCTGATGTCGCCGTAGAGTTTGACCGCGCCGGCGAAATCCCGGGACAGCCAGGCGCGCAACGCATTGAGATGCATGCGCTCGCGCGCAAGCGCAAGGCCCACGCGTCCCTCGGCGGCCTCGAGAGCCGCGGCGATGCCGGGCTCGCAACCTCGTTCGCTGGTCGTTGCCAGCAGGCTCGCCTTGAAGCAATGCGCCATGACGAAGTCCGGGTCGATGGCCAGCGCCTCGTCGATCGTCGCGAGCGGGTCGATTTGATACACCCCGAACTGCGCCACCGCACGATCGAACAGATCGAGCGCCGCACGGCTGCGGGTTGAAACGGGGTTTCCGAACTGATCTCTGAATTTCATAGGGCGCTCCATGGTCGATATACATGGAAGGCGTGACGGCGCACGGAACAATGTTCTCAGGAGAAGCGGTAGGAGCAGAAGGACCCCGTGCGGACTGCCCATTCGAGGTGACGCCCCGCCGCAGGGCATTCCCGGGCGATGCGATCGAGCGCATGTTTGAGCCGCCGCTGAACGTTGACGCGCGCCCGTTCGACGTTCGAGCCCGCGCGACGTGCACGGCCGCCAAGGCCGAAGGCTCGCGCCAGCTCGGCGCTCAGAACTTCGATCTCTTCGCGCACGGCCTCTGCGCTCGCCAGGTCATTGAGGCCTTCCGCCTCTTCGAGTTGCGCGCGCAGCGATTCGAGGCGGCCGCGGTAGTCGCGCCGGGCCCGTTCATCAAGCAACTCGCCGCAGTCGCCCGAATCGACAGAATCTTCCGCGGCTGCGGTGCCCATGAGATCGAGAACGTGGATTTCCTTTCCAGGCGTTGCGACCAGTTGAGCCAGCATTTGCATGCCGCGGCTGTCGCGTAGACGGAACACTTTGCCTTCGCATTCGCACACCCAGATTTCGCCATCGCGGGTCAACTGGAAGAAATCGGCGGCGTGCAAGGCTGCTGCGGCCGCGGTCGATGGCTCGCGCGCGCCGGAGGAGGTTGGCGCTTCGCGCAGCGCGACGCGGCAGCGGGCGATACGCGCCTCGAAATGGCTCAGGCCGAGTTCGCTGGCGATGGTGGCGGCTTCATCGAGAAGATGGGCAGCGCGAGACGGTCTGGCTCCCGCTTGTTGAAGCACTTCGACCCAATCGACGAGGATCCGCGCCACCCACGGTCGCGCGCCCATGCGCCGCGAAATCTGCAGGGCCGCGGCGAAATGCTCGTTTGCAGCCTCGATTTCACCGATAGTTGCTGCCAGGTGTCCGAGACCGCGGGCGATCGGACCCATCCAGCGCAGTCCCAGCATTCCCCAGTGCCCGCACCGATCCCGGTACGGCGCGATGCCGCGGTACGCAATCTGAGCCAGCGGGATGTCGCGGAGCGCCGCGACATATACACCGGCGCTCGCGAACGCTCCCATGTCCGAAAAGCGCAGCATCCGGTGAAGGAAATCCTCGTCGATCGCCTCCCGATCGGGCTCGCGCCCCAACACGCAGACGGCGATCGCCAGCAGGTCTGGCTTCAAGTACATCTCGGACTGCGGCAGGTTGGCGCACTTGCGGTCGAGGCGAACGCAAAGTGCTTCCAGCTTTTCGCGGTCGCCGGTCATCTCCGCCAATGCGAGCTGCTGGATGAGCAGCGTAAGCGTGGCGTTGGAGTCCTGCGCGCGCTCGGCGAACCGGCGCGCGGTTGCCAGGGCCGCTTCGGCCGCAGCGAACTCTCCGCGACTGGTGGCGCGCATCACGCGGAAGGATGCCGCAGTCCACTGGTAGTGAGGCAGGTTCAGTTGATCCGCGAGCGTGACACATTGCTCGATGGCATCGTCGAGTGTCGCGGCATCGCCCAGTTCCATGGCGTCGACCGCGGATCGCATGTACCCGCGCATGCATTCGGGGGCGTCGCCGAGCTTGCGGGCGAGCCGCACGTGCTCCTGGTTCAACGCCAGCCTCTCGACGGGATCACCCAGGTCCATCAACGCGGACACCGCGCTGCGCAACGTCACCAGCAAGGTGCGTTCGTTACCGCTGGCGCGCGCGAGTTCGATCGCATCGCGCGCGAGCGCCAGGGGCTCGGATGGATCCGCGGCAGGCTGCATGGCCGCCGCCAGCCGCGCCTGCAGACGCGCTCGTCGATCGGCGTCGTGTTCGTCGCAGCGGGAAAGCGCGGTCTTCAGGAGACTGACGAGCCGCGGGTCAATGTTGCCAAACGTAAAGATGCTGCCGTAGGTCAGCGCTGCGTCGGCCAGTAGCCCGGTATCGTCGAGTGATTCTCCGATGCGGAAGGCTTCTGTGCTGTTGCGTCGGCCGGCATCGAGGTCGCCGGCGCGAATCTGCGCCGTGGCCAGCTCGAGCACCAGGCGCCCGCGAGCCCCCGCCGACGCAGGAGCATCCCCAAGGACCAACAGCGCTCGCGTGAAACACACGGCAGCATCGTCGAACGCGTGCCGCGCATCCGCCTCGCGGGCAGCGCTGCCCCAGGCGCCCACCGCCTCGGTGCGAGCCGCTTCGCCGGATTCTTCGAGATGCTGAGCAAGCGCCGCCCACGGCAGTGCCGCGCCGCGACTGGCGCGGGACTGGATGCGGTGCGCCTCGCGCTCGTGTAATACGCGCCGTTCCGCCGGCGGCAGAGCGTCGTGAAATGCTTCGCGCACCAGCATGTGCTCGAAGCGAAGGCCATCCGGGGTATCCGGCTCGATGAGCCCTGAGGCGAGCGCTGGCGCCAGATGTGCGAGCAGATCCGCCTCGTCGCGAAAAGAGACTTCCGCGAGTGCCGCGCGCTTGAAGCTGCGACCCAGCACCGAAGCTGTCCCTAACAGCTGGCGTGTCTCTTGCGGCAGGTCTGCGGCGCGTTCCAGGATTGCCATGCGTACGCTCGGTGGCGCGTTGAGCAGGCTGCCTCGCGCGAGTCCCAGTTCCACCAGCTCTGCGAGATATAGCGGGTGGCCCTCGGTCAGCGTTGCCAGCTCGGTGACCTGCTGCTCGAGTGGGCGTTCGCCTGTGGCCACTCTCATGTACTCGCGAATCTCGTCGCGATCGAGCCGCCGCAGCGCGAGCTGAATGGCGCTGCGGCGCAGGCGCGCGACGATGTTGCCGACGCGCGGGCGCTGAATATCGGCGTCGCGAAAGGTGCCGATCAGCAGCGCGCGCGAAGAGTGCAACTGGCGTGTGGCGAACTCCAGGAGCGCGAGTGAGTCGACGTCCACTGCGTGCAGATCTTCGAAAATCAGCACCAGTGGCGCATGCGCCGTTGCCGCCACCAACAGGCCGGACACGGCATCCATGAGGCGAAATCGTGCCTGCTCAGGCTCGAGCCTCGCACCCTGGTGAGCCTGCGCCGGGACTAGTTCGGGAACGAGCTCGCCTATCGCCTGGGCGAGATGCGGCTGTTCATTGAGTGCCGCGCGGGCGTGCTCCTGCGCCAGGATCGAGCGCAGGATCTGAATCCAGGGCCAGTAAACCGGTGCGCCACCCGCTTCCCAGGCCAGTCCCCAGTGGATAGAGCCTCCGGCGCGCGCCTGTTCGGCGGCGAACTCCGCCAGCAGGCGGCTCTTGCCGATCCCAGGCTCTCCGTTGACCAGACAAAGCGTGCCGCGCCCGCCGCTCGCTGCATCGACAGCGCTCGCGAGCGCGGCGAATTCGCGCGCGCGGCCCACGAAGGCGCGGCCTTTGTTTCCTGCTTGCTGAGCGTGCAAGTCTCATCTCCGGTGAATCTGCGCGACGAAGCACTGCATGTTATTAGGGGAGTCGTGCAAAAAAAAGCCGGCGGGCCAGTCATGAGACCGGCCCGCCCGGGGTGAGTGCGGGCGCGATACGCCCGCACCGGCTCAGCCGATCGGAGCGGATTCGAGACGCACCTGCGCCTGCGCCGGTACGCGCGCGGTCAGCTCGGTGTTCCGCACGACGAAATTGGCCTTCGGCGCAATGGCCCGTGCACGCGACAGATCGTCTGCCGATGCAGTCGTGTCGTGTGAAAGCCAGCGCATCACCGCACGATTCGAGTAGGCGACGGCCAGGCCTTTGCTCGCGCGCTGGAAGTGCGTTCCCGGCCGGGACCGCATGCGGCTGCGGTCGTCGAGAGCCGCGGCCAAGGCGGCATCACACGCGTCGAGTGCCTGCGTCCAATCGCGCGCCACCGTGTGCGCGACGCACAGGTTGGTCAACCCTGCTGCGGAGAGGTTTGTTTTGCCCTTGGCACCAAGCTGTTCGATGGCGCGCTGCGGCCGGCCGGCCATCAGGGCGCCGCCGCCCGGAGCGTCCATGAAGCTGGCGAGCATGAGCGCATCGCGGGACTCGATCGAGCAGCGGCGTGCAACGGCCACCTTGCGCTGCGGGATCAAGATCGATTTGCCCGGATGACCCATGGGCCGGAAGAGGGTTTGCGAACCGGTTGAGCAGACCGGCACGGCGCCCGAATCGGTATCCGTCGTGGAAGCCTGGACCGGAACGCCGACGGAACCGAGCAACAGCAGGGTCGCGCCGATCGCAAAGGATTTGATGGATGAAGACATTTGAAAACTCCTTGAAGGTTTTGAGTGAGTACACCCCCTAGGCGTAACAGCGGCTGGAACATTGTTCCTCGTGGGTGCCGCCCTATGGCAAGGTCACGTCGGTGACACATTGCATGAAGCGAATCTTCACCCGCATCCACGGTCCGGCGCTGCTCTTCGTGGCCGCAATGCTGCTCGTCTCTCCCGTCGCGCGCGCTTGCGGGGAACGCGCGAAAGCAGGTTCGCTGGACCTGGCCACGGCGACGCTGGACGAGTTGCGCATGGCACTGGAAAGCCGGAAGACGACTTCGGCTGTGCTGGTGCAGGGCTACCTCGCGCGTATTGCCGATTGCAACGACGTGTATCGCGCCGTGATTGCCACCAACGCAAACGCTCCGCGTGAAGCCGCGGCACTCGATCGCGAACGCAAGGCGGGCAGGATCCGCGGCCCGCTGCATGGCATCCCGGTCATCATCAAGGACAACATCGATCTCGCCGGTTCGATCACCACGGCCGGTTCACTGGCGCTCGCGGAAAACCTGCGCACGCACAATGCGCCGCTGGTGGACAGGCTTGCTGCCGCGGGCGTCATCGTCATCGCAAAGGCAAATCTGTCGGAATGGGCAAACTTCCGTTCGCGCTGGTCTTCGAGCGGCTGGAGCGCGGTGGGCGGGCTCACAGTCAATGCCCGCGACCCGCAGCGTTCGGCCTGCGGTTCAAGTTCTGGTTCCGCATTGGCGATCGCCGCGCAGTTCGCGCCGCTGGCGGTCGGCACCGAAACCAACGGCTCCATCGTCTGTCCGGCATCGGTCAACGGAGTGGTGGGGTTCAAGCCGACGGTCGGGCTCATCTCGAACGTTGGCATCGTGCCCATCAGTCGTTCGCAGGACACTGC
>DASTTJ010000373.1:0-12401 GCA_035760205.1 Steroidobacteraceae bacterium
CGTGTGCGCCGTACGGCGCACGGACTCACGGCCCGCGAGCTGTGGGTGCAGCGCTGGTGAAGGGCCGGCTTACCTGCCCCTGACGCCACCGGTCAGCACGATTCTCATGGCCTGCTCCACCGTCAGGTCCGTCTCGGTGACGCGGCTGCGCGAGATGTAGATGGTGTAGCCGCCGATCTGGTAACTCATGGGTAGATAGACGGCGACGAGATCCTCGCCGCCGCCTATCCCGAGGGTGTTGGCGTGTTCCTGGGTGACGAAACCGATGAGCCTGCCGAATCCCAGGTCGAGCGTGACCACGCGGTCGAGGTCACCCTTCTTCTTGTCGGTGTTCACCAGCCGCGTCATGTCGCGGATGGCGCTGTACACGGTCTTGACCACCGGCACGCGCAGCAGCAGTTCTTCGCCTATGCCGAGCAGGCGGCGAACGATGAAGGCGTTCACCGCCAGACCGACCACGAACAGCAGCAGAAAACCGGTGATCAACCCCATGCCGGGCCAGTAGTTAGCATCGTCGAGCACCAGCTTGAGCGGCTTCGACAACAGCGTCTCGGTGGTGACACCCAGCCAGTAAACGAAATAGAGCGTGAGACCAATCGGCAGAATGGTCAGCAAGCCCTTTAGCAGGATGTTCCCGAGACGCTTGAACATCGGCCAGTTCGGTCCTATTTCTTCGGTTTCACGAAACGCAGCGTCATGCGATCCGACTCACCGATGGCGTCGTACTTGGCGCGGTCGAACGCGGGATCGGCCGGCTTGCCGCCTTCGGAAGACTGGCGCACCGGCGGCAACGTCCATACACCGAACGGATGGTCTTTCGTGTCCTTCGGATTCGCGTTGACCTCGGACTTGCCGTCGAACTTGAATCCCGCTTTCGTGGCAGCGTCGATGACGGTCTGTTCGGCTACATAGCCGCCCTTCACGGGCGCGTCCTGTCCAGGATTGCCACGGTGTTGCTCGATGGCGAGGATGCCACCCGGCTTGAGGCCGGCGAAGATCTTCGCGAGGTTGGCGTCTGCCACGCCACCATTGGCCCAACCGTGGAACACGCGCGCGGCCAGCGCGAAGTCAAACTTCTCGGTCGGCAGCGGCGCGGCCTTCGCACCCCAGTTGACCAGGTTCACTTTTCCGTAGACGGCGGCATCCGCGAACTTGGCTTCGAAGTCCGCTCGACCTTTGCGCGCCCCTTCCGAGATGCCCGGATCCGCCATATCGGCGGCGGTCGCGTAAAACTCGCCTTTGTTAGCTTTCGCGTAAGGCGCGAGGATCTCGGTCCACCAGCCGCCACCGGGCTGCAATTCGAGAATTGTCATGCCTGGCTTCAGACCCCAGAACGCGAGCGCTTCGGCGGGATGGCGAAAGGCATCGCGCGACTTGGCGTCGGCGCTGCGCCACGAACCGGCGACGGACTGTTCGATGGTCTGCACACTCTTCTTGTCACTGGCGGCAACGTTGACGGTGGTGACGGCGGCGAGCGCCGCGAGCGCTGCCGCGGCGGTGAATGTTGTGAGCTTCATTGAGGATCCCTCTCGATTCGTTTTGCGGGGCAGGAATCCTACAAGAAAAGCACGGCACAGCGGCTTGGCCTTTTGTCGCAACCGCCGGGAACTTTCAACGCGGGCTGGAACCCGCCATTCGCCACAACCACACACCCATGAGCACCCGTCCCAGCGGCTGTATGGCGGGATACATCCAGCCGGCCACGCGGCCGGGCAACAGCGGCCAGCCAAGTTCGTTCATGAACAGCAAGACTGTCAGGACGCATGCGGCTATCAGGAACCCACCCACTATGCGGCTTAGCCCCGAACGTGAGATCAACACCGCGCCGAAACTGGCATTGCCGATCGCGAAGCCGATCAGCAACAGCACGTACATCGCGTCCCAGAGCCCGTCGTACATCACACTGTTGATTCGAATCGTGGTGCGCAACCCCTCGTCGGCCGTGGCGTAGGCCACGCGCCACTTGTCGAACGCAAATAGCGTGAGTGTCTGCTGCCCTGCTTCGGTGAAGGCCCACAAACCGAAAGCCAACAGCCCCACGGCCGACAACACCGGCGCACTCGGGCGCAGCGCGAATGCCACGCCCAGCGCCGCGGTCATGACAAGAAACGGGTGCACCAGGTAGACCCAGGCGCGAACCCGGTAGGCGGGATCGAACACGCGCGCCATGCGCCCTTCGAAGCCCTCCGCGGGTTGAAAGAACTCCGGCAGGAATATCAAAAGAAGTGTCGTGACCGCCGACGCACACGAGGCGACGGCAGCGACCCGCAGGAAGCCTTTGTTGATCATGGATATGGGGTTTTGCATGCTCCGCACATTCACCCATCCCGGTGGCGCGGGCACCCGGCATGGGCCGAATGGCGGAATCCTGGGACGAATGCCGGAGGAGTAGCAATGAACATACGACTGCAAGTACCCCGGATGTGGTGGCTGGCCGCGCCGGCGCTGGTACTGGCGCTGCTGTTGTGGTGTCAACTGCACGCGCGGGCCCTGGGCGTCGCACCCATCGGGCTCGAGGTTTCAGCGCCCTGGGCCTTCAAGACCGCCGCGGGCTGGATTCTCGCGGGCGGGCTGCTGGCGGCTTCTGGCAACCGGCTGCGGAACTGGACCGCGCGCGCCGCAGCGGTTGCGGCCATCGTCACCATCACGATGAGCTGCGAACTGCTGCTCGCGCCCGAAGAGGGGTCGCTCGCGCTGCGCGCTTATGAACGCCTGCCATTGCACATCACCTTCGCGGCCTTGCTGGTCGCAGGCTATCTACTGATCCAGGCCCGGCATGCGCCGACGACGCTGCCTGAAATCCCCGGTGACGCATCGGGCGAATCGCCGCGCACCGTCGAGGTCTTGACCGGAACCGGGCGCACCCGGGTGCAAATCGACGAGATCGAATGCCTAGAGGCGGACCGCAACTACATCAACGTGCATACCCCGCAACGCACTTACCTGCTGCGGCAGACGCTGGCTTCGCTCGAGAAGTCTCTGCAATCGGAAACCTTCCTGCGCATCCACCGCTCGATGATCGTCAACCGGAACAAGATTCGGGAGCGACGTCGCGGAGGCGTGCTGGTCTTGAGCTCGGGGCGAACGGTGCGGGTGTCGCGCGCATTTGCCGACCGGCTGAGCTGACCGCGGGAATCTGGAGCGGGTGATGGGAATCGAACCCACGTTAGTAGCTTGGGAAGCTACAGTTCTACCATTGAACTACACCCGCACACCGGTGCGCGAGAATAGCAGGCGAGATGCATCCTTCGAAACTGTTGATCGTCATGGCATTGCCGCAGGAATCGCGCGGGCTGCTGGAACGCGCCGGCGCCGAGGTGTTGTACACCGGCGTGGGTAAAGTGAATGCCGCCTCGGCCCTGGCGCGCCGCCTGGCGCAGATGCGCTGCACCGGAGCGGAACAACCTCTGGTGGTGAACCTGGGCACCGCCGGCAGCCGGACGATCGCCGCGCACACGCTGGTGGCCTGCAATCGGTTTGCACAACGTGACATGGATGTGAGCGGGCTCGGATTCGCGCCCGGCGTCACGCCCTTCGATGAGACTCCGGCGGTCATCGAGTTTCCGGTGTTGCTCGGCCATCTTCCACAGGCGCTGTGCTCGACGGCGGATTCGTTCGCGACGCATCGTCACGAAGTGGGCGGTGATGTGGTCGACATGGAAGCATTTGCGCTCGCACGAGTGTGTGTCGCGGAGAACGCGCGCTTCGGCTGCGGGAAGTATGTCACCGATGGCGCCGACAGCGATTCGGCCACACACTGGGAGGCCGCGCTCGACGCCGCCGCGCGAAGCTTCGTCACCGTTTACGAATTCCTCAAAGCCCAATGACCGAAAACCCGCTTCTCAAACGTCCCATTCGCAGCTTCGTGATGCGCGCCGGCCGCATGACCGTCGGCCAGGCGCGCGCGCTCGAGGAACACTGGCCGCGATACGGAGTGGAATTTTCGCCGCAGCCGCTGTTGCTGGATGAGTTGTTCGGCCGTACTGCGCCGCGCACGCTGGAGATCGGTTTCGGCAACGGGGAACATCTCGCCGCGCTCGCAAACGCGCACCCGGAGCGCGACTACTTCGGCATCGAGGTGCATCGGCCCGGCGTCGGTCATCTGCTGATGTTGGCGGCCACGAGCAACCTCACCAATGTGCGCGCCAGTACGCACGATGCGGTGGAAGTGCTGCACGAGCAGATCCTGCCTGCATCCCTCGACGAGGTGCTGGTGCTGTTCCCCGATCCCTGGCACAAGAAGCGTCATCACAAACGCCGGCTGATCCAGCCACCGTTCGTGGAACTCATCGCTTCGCGCCTGCGGCCAGGCGGCGTCCTGCGCCTGGCTACCGACTGGGAAGAGTACGCACTGCAGATGCGGGAGGTACTGAGCGCGGCCAGCCCGCGGTTCACCAACCTGTCGCCCAGCGGGAGCTGGATGCCCCGGCCGGAGGAACGCGCGCCAACGCGCTTCGAAAAGCGCGGCGCGAGACTGGGTCATGGAGTGTGGGATCTGGCGTTCCAGCGCCAGTAGGTAGGCGACTAGCGCAGAGTCTTGAGCGCCGCCTGCAGCCCGGGCACCAGCGCCTGCATGTTGGCATCGGCGCTCTCGCGCGCGTTGACGTACAACGCGAAGAGGAATGCGTGCACGTTGTGCCGTTTGGCGAGCCCGACACGACTGGTATACGCCGCATCCCAACTATCCAATGGCGCGGGCGCGGCAGCCTTGAGGAGCCACACGCTCCAATCGTCGGGCGAGTAGAGGCCGCGCTGTGCCGCAAACAACACCGCGCGCGCGAGGCGTTCAGGTTCACCGTCGATGTACGCGTGTTCGCCCGCGGGCGCCACCTGGGAGGCCACCGCGGCGAGCAGGCGGTCGAGCGCGGCGCGGTCGACGGCGGGATTGAGCGCAACTTGCAGCACCAAGTCGGCTCCATGCGCGACACCGTGACGCCAACCTGCCTTCTGATCGAAGCCACGGTAGTCGCGCACCGATGTGAGGTAGCGTGCGGCGACATCGACCAAAGCGGCGCGCTGCCCGGGATTGAGCCAGGCTTCGACGCGATCGGTACGCGCGACCTCTGACAACACCAGTGCCGCGAACGGTTGCCGAACGCCGTCGCGGTCCGCCGGATCGGGTTCGAGCATGGCGCTCAAAGCACCGAGTAGTTCGGTGCGCGTCGCCGCGTCGAGCCGCTTGGCGCGCATCCAGGTGAAGTACGCTTCGAATGCGACGCCATCCCGCAGGGCCGGGTCGGGATCCGCGAGGCAGGGCAACAGCGCCAGGGCGAGTTTCGCGCGCCGGGCATCGTCCGCGAGTTCGAACTTGGAAGTTTTCAGTGCTTCGAGTGCCGGCCGGTCGAATTCAGGTGGCGGACAACCCGCGGCAGAGAGTGCCTGCCCAGAGAACCCGAGCAGCACCGTGGCCAAAAATGGCTTGATGAAGAGTTCGCGCATGTGTGGCGGCGGTCAAACGCCCGCGAAGCTGGCGCGTAGTCCATCGACGACAAACTGAACGGCCAATGCTCCCAGCACCACACCGAACAACCTGTTCGCGACATTGGTGCCGGTGACACCAATGACACGCATCAGCGGCCCCGACACCCACATGGCAAACAGACACAGCCCCAGCACCACCAGCGCGCAGGAGAACATCACCAGGAACTGGACCGGGTGCGCCGTCACGGGAATGGGTCCAAACCAGAGCAGCAGCGTGGTCAATGCACCAGGACCCGCCATGAAGGGGAATGCAAGAGGGAAAACCGCAATGTCCGCGCGCCTCTTGCTTTCGACTTTCTCGTCGCTGGAAGTGCGTGTGCCCGATTCGCGCGCAAAGACCATCTCGAGCGCGATGAGGAAAAGCAACAGTCCGCCAAAGATCCTGAACGAGTCGATGGCGATACCCATCGCCGACAAAAAGCCGGCGCCTACCAACGCGAAGAGCAGCAGTATTCCGCTTGCCACTAACACGGACTTCAGGGCCATCTTGTGTTTGTAGGCTTTGCTCGCGCCTTCGGTGAGTCCGGAGAACACCGGGATCAGCGAGATCGGTTCGACCACGACGAAGAAGACGATGAAGAACTTGAGGGCTTGTTCGAGCATGATGCTTTGCGCAAGAAATTCGTTCTTGTAAGTGTCACCTTTCGGGAGCAACATGAAGTCGGCATCACGGAAGGCACGAGCAGCATAGCAGCATCACGATTCGGAGGGATTCGATGAAACCCACCATCGGCAACTGGTACCGCATTCAAGGAAGCGATTCGTTCGAGGTCGTCGCCCTCGACGAAGACGACGGTACGATTGAGCTGCAGTACTTCGATGCCACGGTGGAAGAGATGGATCTCGAAGACTGGCAGGCCGCTCACGAAAGCGGCGCCCTCGAAGAGATCGAACCTCCCGAAGACTGGACCGGCTCGGTCGATGTCGACCCCGAAGAAGACGATGCGCGCGCCACCATGGGCTACGACAAGGAAGACGATCGTCGCCAGAGCGCCGGCAAGCTCGAGGGCCTCGACCTCTTCGAGTAGCTAGTCAAGGCCGCTGGTCAAAGCGGTGCGTTCGCCAGGCGCTCGACGTCGACCCCGTCGGCGAGCAGCACATACCCATTCATGACTTCCACCGGCACCGCCGTCAGCGACTGACCCGCGCAGGGTCCGGCGATGCACAACCCACTGTCACGCGCGAACAGCGCGCCGTGCGACGCGCACAGAATGAGGTTGCGGTCCGGTGTCAGGAACTTGTGTGGACGGAAATTGAGCGGATGCCCGGCATGCGGGCAGTAGTTCACGTACGCGGCGATGCCGCGGGTGGTCTTGACGAGAAAGCCGCGCAGCGGCCAGTCGCCCTCACCCACCGCAAACCCGCGACTGCCGGTTTCCTCGAGCTCGGCAAGCGAACAGAGCACCCGCGTCGTGTCGATCTCACGCATTTCCATTCTGGGGTGCATCGAGCGATTCGATACGCCGGCGCATGATCCACACCAGCGCGATCCCCGGCAGCGCGAGTGCGAAGCTGGTCCAGTAGTAAGCCCCCCAGCCGCCATGGTCGGCGATATATCCGGCAGGCCCGCCCAGCGTGTACCGCGGCAGCAGCGCCATCATCGACAGCAATGCGTACTGGAACGCACTGAAGCGCTTGTCACACAGCGCCATCATCAGCGCGACGGCAGCGATGTTGCCCATGCCGCTGGCCAGCGCATCGAGTGCGACCGCGCCGAACATGACCACGTAGTTCTTGCCCATCGCATGCAGCAGTAGATAGCCCAGGTTGGTGAGCGCCTGGACGATCGCGAACAGCAGCATCGCCCGGCGCAAACCGAGCTTGATCATCCAGATTCCGCCGAGCAGCGCACCGGCGACCGACCCGGTGGTGAGCACCGCCTTCACCACGAGGCCGATCTCGGTCTTGGTGAAGCCGACGTTGAGCAGGAACGCGGTGAAGAATTTCAGCGCGAAGGCGTCGCCCACCTTGTAGAGAACGATGAGAACGACGAGCGCGACCATGCCGGGCACGCCAAACAACTCGCGCAGTGGTATCAGGACCGAATCTGCGAGGGTGGGCAGCGACTTGCCTCGCGGATCGTCGGGCTCGGGCGCCCAGACCGTCGCCAGCGTCATCGCCGCCATCGCGACCGCCAGCGTCAGGAAAGCGGCGCGCCAGCTCACGTTGTCGGCGACGATGAGCGCGATGGCGAGTGCGCCATAGGAAAACGCGCGATAGCCAAGGTTGCCGGCAGCCGCCGCCAATCCGCGTTCCGCCGGCCGCGCGACATCCGTGCGGTACGCGTCGATGACGACATCTTGTGAAGCGGACAGGAACACCACCACGAGCAGCACCAGCGCAATCGCCGTGAGCTGGTGCGCGCCGCCGAAAGCGGCCAGCGAGCCGATGGAGACCGCGAGCAGCAGCTGGATGAACGCGATCCATCCGCGCCGCCTGCCAAGCCAGGGCAGCGTGTATCGATCGAGCAGCGGCGCCCACAGCGGCTTGAGCAGATAGGGCAGCGCGACGTACATCAGCAGGCCGATCCTGGTGTTGCTGATACCGAGGTCGGTGAGCCACGCCTGCATGACCGACTCGGACAGCGGGTTGGGCAGGCCGGAGGCGGCGCCTAACAACAGTATCGCGAGCATGCGCGGCTGCGTGAGCACTTCGCGAATACGCGGCTTGGCCGGGGCCGCGGTGGTATCTGCGCTCAAGTGGCGTTGTCCGTTATCATGCGCTGCCCCGCATCATACGGAAGAGTTGAGAAGTGCAGGAGTATCAAAGAACCTTCGTCGAACTCGCCATGTCGCGCACTGCGCTGCGCTTTGGTTCGTTCAAGCTGAAGTCCGGCCGGGACAGTCCCTATTTTTTCAACGCCGGGCTGTTCAATGACGGTGAAGCCATCGCGGTCCTCGGCCAGTGTTACGCCGCGGCGCTCGCGCGTTCGGAACTCGGATTCGACATGCTGTTCGGGCCGGCCTACAAGGGCATCCCGCTCGCCACCACCACCGCCGTGGCGCTTGCCGAGCACCACCACCGCAGCGTCCCGTGGGCGTTCAACCGCAAGGAAGCCAAAGACCACGGCGAAGGCGGCAACATCGTGGGCGCACCTCTCAAGGGCCGCGTGGTCATCGTTGACGACGTCATCACGGCCGGCACTGCCATCCGCGAGTCGGTGGAAATCATTCGCGCCGCTGGTGCTACGCCCGCCGGCGTCGCGCTCGCGCTCGACCGCCAGGAACGGGGCCAGGGCACGCAGTCGGCGGTACAAGAAGTGTCGGCGCAGTTCGGTTTGCGGTGCATCAGCATCCTCACACTGACGGAGCTCATCGAAACGCTCGCCCAGGGCCCAGGTGACGCAGTTCGCATTTCTCACGATCAACTTGCCGCATTGCGGGCTTATCAACGCGATTGGGGCGTCGGCGCGGTATCCCCCAACGCGAAAGCTGGGGCAGAATAGTGCGCATGCGCAAAGCCACTCTCTTCCTGGCAGCAGTGCTCTCGGGCGCCTTGGCCATTCCGCTTGTCCAGGCCCAAAGCAGCTCCAATTCCTCGAAGGCAACCTACAAGTGGGTAGACGACAAGGGCGTCGTGCATTACGGCGACCACGTCCCCACCGAATATTCGCAGCGCGAACAGCGCGTGCTGAATTCCCAGGGACTCGAGGTGCAGAAGCGCCTCGCGGAAATGTCACCGAAGGAAGCCGCTGAATACGCCGCGAACCAGAAAGAAGAATCACGGCGCAAGCGGCACGACATGTTCCTGATCTCCACCTACCCGTCGGTGAAGGAAATCGAGAACGTGCGCGATGTTCGCCTCGACCAGATCAATGGGCAGATCATCGCCGCCGAGGCGTATATCTCGAGCCTCACTACCCGTGTCGATGGCCTCAAGCAGCGTGCACTCGGTTTCGCGCCTTACAACACCAAACCCGGCGCGCGCCGCATGCCCGACGATCTCGCCGAGGAAATGGTTCGCGCCATGAGCGAACTGCGCACGCAGAATTCAGCGCTGGCCGCGAAGAAGACGGAACATCAGAACGTCGTGTCGCAATTCGACGGGGACATCAAGCGGTTCAAGGAACTGCGTACCTCGGCCGCCGCTCGCATCAACCAGGCCACCTCGCCGAAGCAGTAGCTCGGGCTTCGCGTCTGGGTCAGCCAGTGCCGGTGTGGCCGAAGCCGCCGGCACCGCGACTGGACGCGGCGAAGTCTTCCACGATCGCAAGCCTCACCTGCACGACCGGCACGATCACCATCTGCGCGATGCGCTCGCCCGGCTGCACGGTGAAATCCACGCTGCCGCGATTCCAGCACGACACCATGAGCTGCCCCTGGTAGTCGGAATCGATGAGCCCGACGAGATTGCCGAGCACCACGCCATGTTTGTGGCCTAAACCGGAGCGCGGAAGGATGACCGCAGCGAGTCCCGGGTCATCGAGATGGATCGCAAGACCCGTTGGGATCAGCTCCGCCTTGCCGGCGGCCAGCACCAGCGGCGCGTCGAGGCAGGCGCGCAGATCGAGACCCGCGGAACCTGCGGTGGCATACGCCGGCAGCGGAAATTCGGCGCCAATTCGCTTGTCGAGGATGCGGACCTTGAGCGCGCGATCCGCGCCACTGGAGGTGGCCTCAGTCGAGATCTGCGCGTTCATGCCGACACGCTGGTAAGTCGTGGGCTCGCCTTGCGTTGCGCGTAGAGTTCGGCGATGAGCGCGACGAGATCGCGCGCCAGCGCAGTCTTGGGTGCGTGCGGAAGCTCACGGCGTCCGTCCCGCCACAACACCAGCAAAGCGTTGTCATCTTTCTCGAACACCTTGTCGTGTCCGACTTCATTTGCGGCAATCATGTCGAGATTCTTCTTGAGGAGTTTTTGCCGCGCGTATTGTTCCACGGAATCCGTCTCCGCCGCGAACCCCACCACGAACGGGCGCGCGGCGCGCGCTGCCACAGTGGCCAGGATGTCGACCGTACGCTCCATCTTGAGATCCATCGATTCGGATGTTTTCTTGATCTTGCACTCGACCGGATTGGCCGGCCGGTAGTCGGCCACCGCGGCCGTGGCGACGAAAATGTCGACGCCATCGATGTTCTTCATCACCGCGTTCAGCATGTCGGCTGCACTTTCGACATCGATGCGTTTCACGCCCGCGGGCGTCGCCAGGGCGACTGGGCCACAGATGAGAGTGACGTCGGCCCCGGCTTCGCGTGCGGCGGCGGCGAGCGCGAAACCCATTTTTCCGGAACTGCGATTGCTGATGAAGCGCACCGGGTCGATGCGTTCGCGCGTCGGACCGGCGGTGAGCAGCAGGCGCTTGCCGGCGAGCGGGCCCGTGGGCGCGATGGCGTTGACGACGTTGCCCGCCAGTTGCGTCGGCTCGAGCATGCGCCCGGCACCCACTTCGCCGCAGGCCTGATCACCCTCACCCGGTCCCCAGATGTGGACGCCACGAGATTTCAGGGTGGCGACGTTGGCCTGCGTGGCCGCATTCGACCACATGAGGCGGTTCATGGCCGGAGCGAGTGCGATCGGCGCGGAGGTCGCGAGGCACAAGGTAGTCAGGAGATCGTCCGCCTGCCCGGTGGCGAGGCGCGCGAGGAAATCAGCAGTGGCGGGCGCGATGATGACGAAATCGGCCCAGCGCGCGAGTTCGATGTGCGACATCGCCTTCTCGGCTTCCGGGTCCCACAGATCGCTGCGCACTTCACGGCCCGACACCGCCTGGAAGGTCATCGGTGTGACGAATTCGCGCGCGCCCGCGGTAAGTACCACCTGAACTTCGGCGCCTTGCTCGCGCAGACGCCGCACGAGATCGGGGCTTTTGTAAGCCGCGATTCCGCCGGTGACGCCGAGAAGTATCCGTTTGCCTTGCATGGGCGGGCATTATCGGCAGTCGCGACAAAGGTTTACCAGTCGCTTTGGTTCCGCCAATAGTTCCTGCAGTTATTAGCGATTCGCGGCGCATTGCGCGCTTAGGGTGATACCGGCCCGCACGGCAAGATCACGCTATGGATCAGCAAGTTAGCGGCGCCGGCGCCTCCGGCAACATCGCCAGCTGGCCGCGCGGGGAACGCCCGCGCGAGCGGCTCATCGAACGCGGCGCGCAAACCCTGTCGGACGCGGAGCTGCTGGCGGTGGTGCTGGGCACCGGCAGCGGGGGCTCAAACGCGTTGGACATTGCGCGCCAGCTCCTCCAGCACTTCGGCGGCAGCCTGCGCCGTCTGCTCACCAGCGAGGCCGAAAAACTGCTCGCGCTGCGCGGCCTCGGGCCGGCGCGTTACGCAACGCTCATGGCGGCGCTCGAGCTCGCGCGCCGCCACTACTGCGAGGCGCTGCGTGCCGGTCCCGCCATGAACGCGCCCGCCGCCACGCGTCAGTTCCTCACCGCACAATTACGCGATCGGCCCTACGAAGTGTTTTGCTGTCTGCACCTCGACAACCGCCATCGCCTCATCCATTTCGAAGAGGTGTTTCGCGGCACCATCGACGGCGCCAGCGTCCATCCGCGCGAAGTCGTGCGTCAGGCGCTGCAGTACAACTCCGCCGCGCTGATCTTCGCGCACAACCATCCCTCCGGCGTCGCGGAGGCCAGCCAGGCGGATGAACTCATCACGCGCCGGCTGCGCGATTAATGGGCAGCTGCGCATTAATCGCGTTATGCGAAGGTGCCAGTAATGCGAAGGAAAGGGCCTGCCGACGGGAAAATTCGGCCATTCCGGCCCCTCTCCTTCGCATTAAAAGGCTATAGCGACCCAAGCCACCGAAGTACGTCTGGGTCCTTTTTCCACCTGGCAGGCCCCACTGGCCTATTCCCTGGCGCCAACCTCTCCAACGCCTCGCGTTTGGTTGCCAAATTTGCCCTTGCGTAGTGATTCGTGGTGTCGAGGCTGACGTGGCCAAGCAGGCTCTGGATCTCGGTTTGGGCCACTTTTGAT
>DASTTJ010000374.1:0-5298 GCA_035760205.1 Steroidobacteraceae bacterium
CATATCAGCTTCGTGCGCTTCAACTGGCCGAAGGCGGCGCCTTCTTCATCTGTTCGCGCAACACCTTGCGGTCGTCTTTCATCTGCTTGGTGTCGATGGGCCGGATCTCGTTGATCATGCACTTGTCGCGCCCGACGATCACTTTCTCGAACTTGTCGACGGTGTTGGCCGTGGACGTGACGGCGATGGCGTTCGCGTACTGCAGATCCGGGCAATAGCCCGTGATGGTGAGCAGGTAGGCTTTGTTCATGCCCGACCAGACCACGAGCTGATCTCTCGAAACGACCGTCCAGCCGTCGAAGTTGCTCATGTAGAACGACTTGACTGGCTCGCCAGCGTAGTCGGTGTAGTCCAGCTTCGGGCCGGTGGCGCAGCCGGCGAGCACCACCGCAACCGTTGCAACCAGAGAAATCTTCATAAACACCTCTTGCGAATTACGACTCACCTGCTGTGAGTGGAGTTCCCGGACCGTGAGGTTCCTCAAGAATGCTTGATGTCGAGCTTCTCACCGACCATACGCCGAATGGCTACATAAAAAAGAGGTGCCAGAAGGACGCCGAGTATCGCGGCCGACAACATGCCGCCGACGACGCCCGTACCGAGCGCGCGGCGGGCATTGGCGCCGGCGCCGCTTGCGAACACCAGCGGCAGCACGCCCAGGATGAAGGCAAAGGACGTCATGAGAATCGGCCGAAGGCGCAGTCGTGCGGCCTCGATGACGGATTCGTACAGCGGCATGCCCCGTTTTTGCTCCTCGAGCGCGAACTCGACGATCAGGATGGCGTTTTTGGCGGACAGGCCAATGATGGTGATGAGGCCGACCTTGAAGAACACGTCGTTCGGCATCCCCGCGGTCATCGCCGCGAACACTGAACCGATGATGCCCACGGGCACCACCAGCAATACGGCGATGGGTGTGGCCCAGCTCTCGTACAGCGCCGCGAGGCACAGGAACACGACCAGAATGGACAACACGAAGAGCATGGGCGCCTCCGCGCCCGAGAGCCGCTCCTGGTAGGACTGACCGGCCCAGTCGAATCCGAATCCTGGTGGCAGGTCCTCACGAACGATGCGCTCGACTTCGTTCATGGCCTCGCCCGAGCTCTTGCCCGGTGCGGGGCTGCCATTGAGATTGACGGCCGGAAAGCCGTTGAAGCGGGCCTGCGCGGGCGGCGCCACGTTCCAGTTCGAGCGCACCACCGACGACAGCGGCACCATGCCATCGGTGGACGCCGTATCCCCGGCCATCGAGAAGCTGTTGGTGTTCGCGTCGGTTCCGGCGGGTAGATAGAACCGCTCGAAAGCCTGGTCGTTCATGCGAAACGGCGCATCCGCCTGCATGGTCACGCGCAATACTCGACCTTCGAACATGAAGTCGTTGACGTACACCGGCGCCAGCATGAGCTGCAGCGCGCCGTAGACGTCGTTGATCGACAGCCCCATGGACTCTGCCTGGGTGCGATCTACCCGCAAGTTGAGCTGCGGCGCAGGTGGCAATTCGTTGGGCTGAATGGCGCCGATGCTGGGGTTGTTGGAAGTGGCCTTGCCCAGCAACGCGCCCATGGCGCCGTATAGCGCCTCGCGGCCGGCCGCCGAGCGATCTTCAAGCCAGAAGTCGAATCCCCCGAACTGGCCCAAACCTGCGATCGTGGGGAAATTCGCGAAGAACGCCATGCCATCGCGCGTGGTCATGAACGCCATGCCGTTTGCCCACTCGATGACTTCGGTGGCGGTCTGGTCGCGGTCGCCGAAGTCCTTCAGCTTGATGAAGAACATGCCGACGCTCTCACCGCTGCCGATGAAGCTGAATCCGGCCACTTCGAACACCGAGTGAACAGCATCGTTCTCCCTGAGCTTGACGCTCACGTCGCGCATGAATTCGCGCGTGCGCGGCTGGCTCGTGCCTGGCGGCATCATCACCATGCCAATGGCGAAACCCTGGTCTTCTTCGGGCACGAAACTTCCCGGCACGCGCATGAAGGCGAATCCGCCCACGATCAGCAGCAGCAGGAAGCCGCCGAGCCAATAGCGCTGATGGCGCAGGCTGAACTTCACCGAACGAAGATAGGTGGCCTGTGTCTTGTCATAGCCGCGATTGAACAGCCGGAACACGGTGTTCTCTTTCAGATGTTCGGGCCGGAGCATGGTGGCGCACAGGGCCGGCGTCAGCGACAACGCGAGGAAGGCGGAAAACCCCATCGAGATCGCGATGGTCATCGCGAACTGCTGATAGATCATGCCCACGGAGCCCGACTGCAGCGCGCTCGGTATGAACACCGCCGCGAGCACCACGGAGATCGCGATGATCGGGTTGGTGATTTGTGTCATCGCCTTGCGCGTGGCTTCCTTCGCCGGCAGGTGCTCCTCGCGCATGATCCGTTCGACTGACTCGATGACGACGATGGCGTCGTCGACGACGATGCCGATGGCCAGCACCATGCCAAACAAGGTGAGCTGGTTGATCGAGAAATCGAACAGCGCCATGCCGATGAAGGCGCCCATGAGCGCCACCGGGACCACCAGCATGGGAATGATGGTCGCGCGGAAACTCTGCAGGAACACCAGCATCACGATGAACACGAGGAACACGGCGATGACCAGTGTGATCACCACTTCGTGGATGGCGGAGTCAATGAAGACAGTGGCATCGAAGGGCAGGAACCATTCCACTCCGGGCGGGAAGCTGCGCGACAGCTCGTTCATGCGCGCCTCGACCCCGTCGGCGACATCGAGCGCATTGGCTCCCGGCGACAGCAACACACCAAAGCCCGCGACCGGCTGGTTGTCCAACCGCACGTCGAAAGAGTAGCCCGAGAGCCCGAGCTCCACGCGCGCGACATCTTTGAGGCGCACGCTGGTCCCATTGGGCTCGGTGCGCAGAATGACGTTCTCGAATTCCTCGATGCTGCTGAACTGACCTTCGGCCGACACCGATGCGGTTACCTGTTGGCCGGTGACCGCCGGTTGCTCGCCCAGGCCGCCGGTGGCGAATTGCACGTTCTGCCCGCGCACTTTCGCGGCCACTTCGGCCGCGCTGATGCGGAACGATCGCAGCTTGTCCGGGTTCAGCCAGATACGCATGGAGTATTCGGAGCCGAACTGCTGCGTCTGACCGACGCCGGGTATGCGCGAGATGGGATCGAGCACTTGCGCGGCGACGATGTTGTTGAGCACGTCCGAGGGGACACTGTTGTCCTTCGAACGAAGACTGACCGCCATCAGGAAGCCGGAGTTCACCTTGGCTACCTGCAGGCCCTGCAGCACGACATCGCGCGGCAGTCGGGGCTCCGCGAGAGCGACGCGGTTCTGCGTCTGCACGGCCGCGATGTCCGGATCCGTACCGGTCTCGAACACCAGCGTGATGCTGCCGGCGCCGTTGGACGACGACGACGAGAAATACATCATGTTGTCGATGCCGGTGAGCTGCTGCTCGATCACCTGGATGACCGTGCGCTCCACGGTGTCCGCGTTGGCGCCCGGGTAGGTGGCGGTGATCGACACCTGCGGTGGCGCAACGTCCGGGTAGGCTTCCGCGGGCAGCGTGCGGATGGCCAGCAGGCCCCCCAGGCTGATGAGGATCGCGATCACCCAGGCAAAGACTGGGCGGTCAATGAAGAATTGCGCCATGGAGTTTGTGCTCTACGACTCGAAAGTCTAACTAGCGGTGGCGGGAGCGGAGGTCGGAGCCGGCGCGTTGGCCGGCTTGTCGGGCTGCGCGCCCGGCGCCGGTACCACCGCCGCCTTCGCGGGCGCGCCCGGCTGCACTTTCTGCAGGCCGGAGACGATCACCTGGTCGCCATCGGCGAGGCCGCTCGAGATCACCCAGTCGTTGTCGACGACCGACACGGTTTCCACGCGCTTCTGCGCCACGTTGCCGTCGGCGCCCACCACGAGCACGTAAGGCCCCTGGCCATCGCGCTGCACCGAAAGCTGCGGGACGCGGAATCCCTTGTTCAACGTGCCGACGGTCAGCCGCACGTTGACGAACATGCCCGGCAGCAACACGCGGCCCGGGTTGGCCACCCGGCCGCGGAACGCCACCGCACCGGTGGTCGGGTTCACGCTGTAGTCGGAGAAATCGAGCGTGCCCTTCTCATCGTAGAGCGTGCCGTCGGCGCGCAGCAGGCGCACCTCGGCGAGATTGCCCTGCGCGAGCGTCACGGCGCCGGAGGCCTGCGCCCGCTGCAGCCGCTCGAAGTCCGAAGCGGGTTGATCGAAGAACACGAAGACCGGGTCCACCTGCTCGACGGTAGTTAGCAGCGTGGCTTCGCCCTGCCCGACCAGCGCGCCTTCGAGCACACGCATCTGGCTGGCGCGGCCGGAGATCGGCGCGGTGATGGTTGCGTATCCGAGATTGATGCGCGCGGTCTGCACTTGCGCGCGTGCGGCGGAAACCTGCGCCGCCGTCGAACGCTCGAGTGCCTCCGCGTCGTCGAGCTGCATGCGCGACACCAGGCTCTGCTTGGCGAGTTCGCGATTGCGATTCGCCGTGACGCGGGCGTTGGTGGCCGAAGCTTCGGCCTGTTCGAGAGCGGCATTGGCCTGCGCCAGCGCGGCGCGATAAGGCGCCGTGTCTATGAGCACGAGGGGATCGCCCTCCTTCACCATGCTGCCCTCTTTATAGAGGCGCTTCTGCAGCACGCCAGGCACGCGCGCGCGCACGTCCGACGCGCGCGTGGGCGCGAGACGACCCGAGGCTTCGCGCACCAGCGGCACGGGCCCTGAGTGCACGACGACGACACCGACTTCAGGAGGTGGAGGTTGCTGCTGCGCCTCCTGCTTGCTGCAAGCTGCGACAAACAGGGCGGCAACAGCCGCGGATATCAGCTGAACGCGTGACGGCATTTTGTTTTTGGGCACGGCGGGGGTTGGAATGTCCGCCGGCGACGGCGGCGATTCTAGCCCTTACAACCGGAACAGTCGCGAGTACTGCATTTCGCGACGGCCGTGGATATCCCGATGTCGGAATCTGTGAGGTTTTGTGACCGCTCTACCAAAGGAGGGATGCGAAGGCTCGGCGCATGCAGCATTCTCTCTGCGGCGCTTTGTCCCAGCGGAACCAGTTTCACCGCGGCCACCACCCGATTCTCGATCAAGGCCCAGGCATGGGTTTGCAGTACCGGCAGGTCGAGCGTGGCGAGGCCCACCTTCGAGATGCCGCCTATCCACTCGAGCATCGACGCTTCATCGGACACCCAGCCGGCATCGACCGTGGCGCGGGCGGCGCGAGCCCTTTCAAGATGGACAAGGCAAGATGAACATCGCCTGGTGAACCTGACGGGGTAAGCTACGCGCCAT
>DASTTJ010000375.1:0-4611 GCA_035760205.1 Steroidobacteraceae bacterium
CGAGCTCCCGGGCGAGCGACTTGATCTTTCGGCCGGTCTCGGGATCGACAGGAATTCCTTCCCGCACTACCGAGGCCGGCGGCTTGAAGAACCGGTCCGGCGCGAAGTAGAGAAAACTCGAATCACCGAGATACTTCTGCCAGAAGCTCTCGTCCTTCCAGGAAACTAGCGCGGCGCGTTCCTGCTCGATGAACTGGCGATATCGGGCGCGAGGCGGCTTGTCGCTCACCTCAACGCCTGTCAGGCGGTTCGAATAGCCGGCCCAGAGTTCGCTCATCAGCGTTCGCAGGCTCCAGCCGTCGAGAAGAGCGTGATGGAAACTCAGCGTCAGCCGCCAGCACGCATCGTCGAAGCGGTGTACGAACGCACGCAGCAGCGGCACGCGCTCCGGGTCGAAGTCCAAGCGGCTTTCGCGGGAGAGCCAGGTGGCGTACGCCTCGTCCTGGGTCGATCTCGCCTGCTGCCTCCAGTCTTCTTCATGAAGAGCCAACGTCACGTCACGATAGACAACCTGCAGCGGATCGGGCGTCGCGCCGAGATGGAACGCCGTTCGCAGCACCGGGTGGCAGCGAAGCACTTGGTTGAGGGATGCGCTCAGTAGTTCCCCGGCGTACGGACCCTCCAAGTCAACGTGGTATAGATCGTGATAGATGGAAGATCCTGCGGCGCGCGCCGAGTGATAGAGCATGGCGCTCTGCATGGCGCACAGCGGGTAGGAATCCTCGATCTGCGAAAGCGTCGCCGTCTCCGCAGGCGCCTCGCCGGACGCCGCCGATGTGGTGCCATCGTTGGTGCGTACCCGCGCGGCGAGTGCTGAGAGCACTGGATAGTCGAAAAGGTCCAGCATTTCGAAGCTCAGCGAGCCCTCTTCCGCGAGGCCCTTGACCTGGATGCTGCGAATGGAGTCGCCGCCCAGCTCGAAGAAATTGTCAGTGCGGCCCACGCGCGCCACGCCGAGCACGTCGGCCCAGATCTTCGCGAGGTACTCCTCGACGGCACCCTGCGGCGCTTCATACGCAGTGGTCTCGAGCGATTCGGCGGAGTCGACGGGAAGGTTGGCCCGATCGAGCTTGCCGCTCACCGTGAGGGGGAGCCGCTCGAGCGCGACGAACTGTCCCGGAACCATGTAGTGAGGGAGCCGTTCCCGCACGTATGCCTGCAGCTCGCTCTTGCCGGGAAGCGAGCCGCCCGGCGCGGTAGTCATGAAAGCGACCAGGCGCTTCTGCCCCGAGGCCGCCGGGGCGGCCGTCACGGCGGCGTCCCAGATCTGATCATGCGTGCGCAGTACCTGCTCGATTTCCTCAAGCTCCACGCGGTAGCCCTGTATCTTCACCTGCGTGTCGAGGCGGCCCAAAAACTCCACCGCGCCATCCGCGCGCTGACGGACGGAGTCACCGCTCCGATACATGCGCTGCCCAGGCTCACCATATGGGTCTGGCAGGAAACGTTCCGCCGTCAGACTCGCGCGACCCCAGTACCCGTGCGCAACACCGGTTCCGCCGATATGCAGCTCGCCCGGCGCGCCAATCGTCTGAGGTTCCAGATTCTCATCGAGGACGTACGCTGTGCGTTGGCCGATGGGAAAGCCGATGGGCACAGTCGAGGTGCCATGCGCCCATTCACGCATTCCATACGCGTGGCTGAACGTCGTGGTCTCCGTTGGACCATATACGTTGATCAGCTGGCGGCTCCACGGCTGCTCCAGGTATCTGCGCGCGTGGATGAGCGACAACGCGTCGCCACCCACCACGAGACACCTGAGCCCTTGCAGCCCTTCCAGCCGCTCATCGACGATCAGGTGGAAGAGCGGTGTCGAAATCCACAAGAGCGTCACGCGATGCCGGGCAATGGTGTCAGCAATGTCCCGTGAAGAAAGCCGGCCGGAGGGCGCAACGGCGAGCTTCGCCCCGTTGAGCAACGCGGCCCAGATTTCGAACGTGCTGGCATCGAAGGCGCTGGGCGCCAATTGCAGGAGCACATCATCCGACTCGATCGGGATATCCGCGCTCTCGCGAACCAAGCTGACAATCGCCCAATCGCTTGCGACGACGCCTTTCGGCTTGCCGGTGGAGCCCGACGTGTACATCACATACGTGGCGCTCTGGCCGGTACGTTGTGCCCGCACGGTAGCCGGAACAATCGGCGAACCGCCCAGTTCGCAAAGCTCTCCGCCGAGGTAAAGCAGACGAGTCACATTCTCTGCGTCCAGCCATTCGTCGCCGTCGCCGCTCACCACGACGCCTGCACCGGAGTCGGCAAGCATGAAATGAAGGCGAGACTCCGGGTAGCCGCGATCGAGCGGCACGTAGGCGCAGCCCGCCTTCACGATGCCGAGCAGCATGGCGACGAGTCCGACGGAGCGATCCATGCTGACGCCGATTCGCGTTCCTGCCTCCACGCCGAGCGCGGCCAGCTGCCGCGCGATGCGCTCGCTGAGCGCGTCGAGCTCCGCATAGGTGAGGCTCTGCCCCGCGTCCTCTACGGCGGCGGCCTGCGGGCTGCGACTCGCAACGTGCGCGAACACCGAGGTGAGTGTGGTCAATTGAGCTTCGGCTCGGGACTTCCGGCGGTTGTTCGAACGCTTCTGCGGCGGGTTCATTGACGCTCCCTTGTCATCGACGTGTCTTCCCTACTCCCCGCGAGGCAATCCCCCGCGGGGATCGACCGGTGCGGCTCCGTGAGGCACTTGCATGACCTCACGGATCCGCACCGCGCATGCTTCGTCAGTTCAACTCCGAGGTGCGCTGCTTCCGGATCGATTCGCGAACGCTCTTCGGCGTGATGTCGAGCCATACCGACTCGATGTAGTCGAGGCACTCCTGCTTCGTTCCGCGCGTACCCACTTCCTGCCATCCCTTCGGAACATTCTTGAAGGTGGGCCATATCGAGTACTGCTCCTCGTGGTTCTGCACAACCGCATATTCAGTTTCCGAATCCATCGTCTTTCTCCTTTAATCGCGCGTTAATCGCGCACATTCGCTACCTTCGCGCCGGCGCTCCCGGCGCACAGTGTGTGACCGAGCTCGTCCTCGATTGCAGCGCACATATCCTTCGCCAGCGGCTGCACCAGAAAGTGATCGCCCGGCAGAAAAATGCTGTTGAAGCGACCGAATGTGTGCCGGCCCCATTGTTCGACCATCGAAGCCGAGAGGCTCGGATCGCGGGTGCCACCGAATGCGAGGATGGGTACGGGAATGCGCCGCACTGCTCGCGGACTCCAGCTGTCGCACAACAGAAAATCGGCGCGCAGAAGCGGCATGAGCACCTTGCGCAGAGAGGGATCCGACAACAACCGCGTCGTTTCGGTGCTCATGCCGCCGAGTACCTGGAGGAATTGCTCGTCTGTCAGCGAGCGCACCGGCGGCAGCACTGCCGGGAGGTGCGGCGCTTGGCGGCCAGAGACGACAAGCAGACGCGGCACAGGGCCGCCGCGCGACAGAAGATGCATCGTCAGCTCGTGCGCCAACATCGCGCCCATGCTGTGTCCGAAGATGGCGAATGGCGCATGCATGTGAGGCGCCAGCCCCTCGGCAAGCGCATGGGTCATCTCCCGCGCATCTGTGATGGGCTCATCACCGATGCGGGTGCCGCGTCCGGGAAGCAGCACCTGCCACACTTCGGCATGGCGGGTGATGTGCGCATCCCAGCCGTTGAAGATGGAACTCGTGCCTCCCGCATGCGGAAGACAGAACAGGCGCAGCCGGCCTGGCTGCGGAGTCCTCGGGCCGCGAACCCACTTCATGCGGTCGCAATACATGGCTGCTCCGCAGGCAGAGATTCATTGGCCGCACCGATACGACGCACATTCGTCCGGCTCGTGTCGAACAGCATCGTCTCTCGCCCGAATAGCCGTTTCGTGACGAGGCCGCGGCGCTTACATTCGGCCACTAGCTTGTTGGACTCGACGATTGGCGCGGACTCGTGGGTGTACGCGATGCTCGAGATGTAACCGAGCCAGGGCTCCTGGCCCATGGCGTACACGAAGACGGACTTCGGCGTGAGCCTCTGCACGATGCCCAGCGCCCGCTCGTAGTTAGAGCCATTGAGACGGCGCGACTGATCGGCCTTGCGATCGATCGGCTTGGTGAACAGCGGCCCGTACAGCCACGACATCGGCGCCCCGTCGCACTCCATTCCGATGAACACGTGATCGACGGCGCCGAGCGAGGAGCAGATGGCGTCGTACAGCTCGGGCTGCAGGTTGTTAGAGTCCGCGGCGAACAAGAACGTGGTGCCCTTAAGCCGCACGTGGTACGCGAGCTTGGTGCGGATGTGCAGGTCGCCGTGCTCGCCGAAGAACGGCAGACCGGTGATCACACCATCCTTGGTGGCGACTTCTTCGAGCTCGTCCAGCTCGACGACATTTTCGAATCCGAGGATCTGCAGCATCTGCTTCAGCGACGGATCCTGCAGGGCGCCGCTGGAATTCCTGGGAACGATCCAGGTTCCGACCTTGTGCCGAAGCTGCAGCAGCGTCTCGAACAGCACGTGGTCCTGGTGCGCGTGCGTGAGCATCACGTAGTCGATGCGGTCCGGCAGGTCGCGGAAGCTGTAGCGCGGCACGGCACCCTCGACGGGGTAGCTGATGACGGGGTCCGTCAAAATGTTGAC
>DASTTJ010000376.1:0-2428 GCA_035760205.1 Steroidobacteraceae bacterium
TCGACGTCATCTACGCCTACTACCGCGCGGGCGAATCCGAGTCGGCCATTGACGCTGCCGACACCTTTATCGAAGAGAACCCCACCCACCCGCGCGTGGACTACGCCTGGTACCTCAAGGGGCTCACCGATTTCGAGCGTATGCCCAACTTCCTCGAGCGCTGGTTCCGGGTGGACCTCGACCAGCGTCCGCCCACGCAGGCGCGCCGGTCGTTCCTGGCGTTCGCCACCGTGGTCGAGCAATACCCCAAGAGCGAATACGCGCACGACGCGCGACGCCGCATGGTGTACCTGCGCAATCGGCTCGCGGAGTACGAGATTGCCGTGGCGCGTTACTACGTCGGTCGCGGCGCGTACGTCGCGGCGGCGCAGCGCGCCAAGGTTTCCATCGAAGAGTTCGACGGCGCCCCCGCGGTGCGCGAAGCCCTCGAGATCATGGTGTATTGCTACGAACAGATGGAGCTCAAAGAGCTCGCCGCGCAGACCCGCGCCATGTATCGCAACAACTACGAAGGCGAAGTGGGCGAAGGCCAAAAGGGGCCGGGGAAGAAGAAGTGGTACAAACTTTGGCTTGCTAGCTAGCTAGGAAGCGGTGGCGTGATTTGAGGTGGGCGTGCCCCAGCGAGCGCCCACGCGCAGGAGATGATTTCGCTACAGCCGGGCCTTTCGATCAGTGGGGCATCTCCAGTTTGAAGGCCGCCGCCTCAGCGCGAAGACATTTTGGTGTGGGTGGGAGAAAGGGCTGCGAAGAGTCCGCATGAAGCGGAGGGGCGGCTACGTGCCGTTAAGTCCGCATGCCCCGGCCCGCTCTCTCATCGCCGGCGCGTGTTCGCTCGCTGGGGCGCGAACGTCATCGAACCACGCCCCCGTTTCCCCACGGAGTGGATCGGAGAAGAGACGCACGGTATCGAGGTCTTCCCACATCCAGGGACTCTCACTCCCCATTCCCCTCCAAACGTACCGCAACTTATCGACGTGCGCGCGGCAGGCTGCGGATTGAAGGGTTCTGGCGCTCGCGTGTGAGCGGCGAGCGGGAGGCGCTTGGCGCGCAGCTCCTTTTAGTGCTTCTCATCACCGAAGTGCGTTAGCACTGCAGCTATCGAAACGCTGACAGCTCTGGCGCGCCCGCCTCCCGCGAGCGAACCCGAAGGGCGCGAAACCCGCGAGCGCCAGAACCCTTCAATCCGCAGCCTGCCGCTCTTACTCCCCACCCAGGTGCGGCCCATTTTGCTAGGAAATGGGGAGTGTCCCCATTACCGCCGGTAGCCGGAGGTAATCGGATAGCGCCAATCGCGCCCGAAGGCGCGGCGTGACACGCGCACACCCGGCGGCGCCTGCCGGCGCTTGTATTCATTGCGCTTCACCAGATCCAGTACGCGGCCCACGGTCGCGCGATCGAAACCCCGAGCGCATATCTCGTCGACCGACAGGTCCTGCTCGATGAACGCCTCGAGAATTGGATCGAGCACTTCGTACGGCGGCAGTGAATCGCTGTCTTTCTGATCGGGGCGAAGCTCGGCGGATGGCGGCCGATCGATCACGCGACGCGGAATCACCGGCGCAACCGTGTTTCGGTATTCAGCGAGCCGGTACACGAGCAGCTTGCTGCAATCCTTGATGGGCGCGAAACCGCCGGCCATGTCGCCGTACAACGTGGCGTAACCCACGGCCATCTCGCTTTTGTTGCCGGTGGTCAGCAACATCTTGCCGGTCTTGTTGGAGATGCCCATGAGCAGCACCATGCGGCAGCGGGATTGAATGTTTTCTTCGGCGGTGTCGGGTTTACGGCCGGCAAATTCTTCGGCGAGCGTGGCTTCGGTCGCCTTCATCATCTCGCCGATCGGCAACACGCTGTATTTCACGCCCAGAATTTCCGCCTGCCCGCGTGCATCATCGAGGCTCATCTGCGAGGTGTAGGGCGACGGCATCATTACCGCGTGAATCTTGTCTTTGCCCAGCGCGTCGACCGCGATGGCGAGCGTGAGCGCCGAGTCGATGCCGCCCGACAGCCCCATGACGATGCCGGGAAAGCCGTGCTTGCCCACGTAGTCGCGCACACCGAGCACCAGCGCGCGATAAACACTTTCGGCGTCGCCGAGCTCGGGCGCGATACCCGTCGGCACCGGACGCACCACACCGTCGACTCGCTCGAACTCGATCGGATACAGGCCCTCTTCAAACGGCGGTGCGCGCATGACGATCGTGCCTTTGCCATCCATCACGAAGGAATTGCCGTCGAACACCAGTTCGTCCTGGCCGCCCAGCATGTTGACGTAGACCACTGGCAGGCCCAGTTCCTTCACGCAGCGCCCGACGATGTCCTCGCGGTTGCGTTGCTTGTGGATCTCGTACGGCGAAGCGTTGAGCACCACGAACATTTCAGCGCCGGCCGAGCGCGCCAGCTGCGCGGGTTCGGGCTCCCAGATGTC
>DASTTJ010000377.1:0-4250 GCA_035760205.1 Steroidobacteraceae bacterium
CGACCTGGATTCGGGCGATCGGGTGATCATGTCCCGCTAGGGTTATGGGAGCCGTGAGCACCTTCGGGACGATGAGGTTGCTGAGCGCGGGGCTGGCTGGTATAAAGACCGCCCTTTGCTGGCCGAAGATTCGGTCAGCCGATAGTTAACTAACTGATTCTCCAAAGATTTCCGGGAAGTTTTATGAGCCGCGTCTGCGAAGTCACGGGCAAGAGCGTTGCTGTCGGCAACCGCGTCTCCCACGCCAACAACAAGAAGCGCCGCCGCTTCCTGCCCAATCTGCACACCCAGCGCTTCTGGCTGGAAACCGAGCGCCGCTGGGTCAGCCTGCGTATCTCCACCAGTGGCCTGCGCACCATCGAGAAGAACGGCATCGAGTCCGTCATCGCTGGCATGCGCGCCAAAGGCAAGAAGGTTTAAGCCATGCGCGAAAAAGTGAAACTGCTGTCGACCGCCGGCACCGGCCATTTCTACGTGGCCACCAAGAACAAGCGCCTGCATCCCGACAAGATGAACGTCAAGAAATACGACCCGGTCGTGCGCAAGCACGTCGAGTACAAGGAATCGAAGATCAAGTAAACGCATCGCTCCTCAAGAGCGAAGCGGGTCGGGTAAATAAGGCTCACGTAAAAAAGGCCCCGCCAGGTTTCTGGCGGGGCCTTTTTCTTTGCCTGACACTCAAACACCACGAAGCAATATTTAAACGATCGCGGGCACTGGCAGCAGTCAGTACTTGGGGCGGCGGCGGGTACGCGATTAGCTCAGACGAGCATCATCACTGGGATCTCTTGCAGGAGGGACCCGCCGCCACCCACAATCGTTCGTACCCTATAGACGCACGAGATGCCCGAAGGGTTGCACTCCAAATCGACCAGTTGATGGAAATTCGCGTCGAGCCGACCCTCTCCTACCCGTGCCCGAACTACCCGAAGTTGAAACCACCCGCCGCGGCATCGAGCCGCATGTCGTGGGACGGCGTATCGCAATGCTGCGGGTGCACGACTTCCGCCTGCGATGGCCCGTGGACCCGCAAATTGTTGCGGCTGTCGCCGGTAGCGCGATCCGCCGCGCGGGGCGGCGTGCGAAATATCTGCTGCTCGAAACTGATGCAGGCACGTTGATCCTGCATCTCGGAATGTCGGGCAGCCTGCGCGTACTGCCAGTTTTGACGCCACGCATCACCCACGATCACATCGATATCGAACTCGACTCGGGTCAGACGCTTCGCTTCAACGATCCGCGCCGCTTCGGCAGCCTGTTGTTCACCGCGGGTGATCCTGCGTTGCATCCATTGCTGAAATCTTTGGCGCCCGAACCACTCGAAGACGATTTCGACGGCGAATATCTCTGGAAGATCACGCGGCGGCGCGCGGTCGCGATCAAGCAGCTCATCATGAACTCGCGGCTCGTGGTGGGCGTGGGAAACATCTACGCCAGCGAGGCGTTGTTCCGCGCGCGAGTGCGGCCGCGACGCCAGGCACGCAAGCTCAGCCGTGCCGAGTGCATGAAACTGGCGCGCGCGATCAAAGACACGCTCGCTATGGCGGTGAAAGTGGGTGGGACGACGCTGCGCGACTACGTCGGCGCTGACGGCAACCCGGGCTATTTCCGTCAGAAGCTGTACGTGTATGAGCGCGCCGGCAAGGCGTGCCGAGTTTGCGGCAAGCCCGTCAAACAATTCACCCAGAGCGGCCGCTCCACATACTGGTGTTCGAACTGCCAGAAATAGACGAGCATTGCATGCACGCCGCCGCTTCGGCGGCGTTTTCCGAAGTGGCCGTAGGCCTGAACCAAAGTGAACACTCCCACCTCCATGTGCACTCCAGCCGGCCTCACCGCCTTCAAACGCCGGTTGGCCAAGGTCGACCCGGTTCTTGCGAATGTCATTCGCGCCGCGGGCTCGTTCACGCACACCACCAGCAGCCAGCATTCGCCGTTTCATTCGCTGGCGCGCGCGATCGCGCATCAGCAGTTGAACGGCACCGCGGCGGAAAGCATTTTCGGTCGGTTCGTTGGTTTGTACGCCATCGAAGGATCGCAGGCGGCTCTGCTCGAAGCGGAGCTGGTGCTCACGACCCCCGATGAGAAAATGCGCGCCGTCGGACTCTCGTTCGCCAAGATCGCCAGCATCAAGGATCTCGCGCGCAAGACGATCGACGGTGTCGTGCCGCCGTCGGAGATCCTGCAAACGCTTGCCGACGATGAAATCGTCGAGCGGCTCACGCAGGTGCGCGGCATCGGTCGCTGGACGGTCGAAATGATGCTCATGTCGCGCCTCGGCCGGCCCGACGTGTTGCCCATCGACGATTTCGGCGTGCGCAACGGGTTTCGACTGGCTTACGGATTGCGGGGCATGCCCACCCCGCGCGCACTCGCCGAGTTCGGCGCGCGCTGGGCACCGTACCGCTCGGTGGCTGCGTGGTATCTGTGGCGCGCGGTGGATCTGCACCGGGCAGGCAAACTACCCAAACCCGTGACGCCCACGCGCATCAAGATCGTGAAGAAGAAGAAAGTCGCGAAGAAGGCCGCGGCCAGGAAACCCGTCCAGAAGAAGACGAGGATTCCGGGCAAGAAGCGGCCGCCGCGAAACCGTGCCGCGAAGAGACGTGCAACCCGCAAGTAGGCAACGCAGTCAAAGAACCGGGTTCTTAAATTCGCCGGGTGTGTCATGTCTTTTCGAAAAAGCGGTTGGGCCTTGTTGTTGTTCATGTGCGCTGCCGCGCCCGCGTGGTCTGCGGACTGCCGCATCGGACTTTACGAACTCGATGACGATGGCGCCGTGGACATCGCGCCCACGAGCGACTCGAAGCTGCGGTGGCGGCGACCGAATGGAACGACTGGCGAGCTCACCGAAGGTCGCAGCGGTATCTGGAGCAGCACGGCCGGGTGGACCGGGCGCGATGACGGACGGCGCGTTTCATTCTCCGATTGCGCGGCTGGCCGAATCCATTTCGATGGCGCCGATGGACGCCGAGTCGCCCTCGACATCCGTGACCAGAAATTCGACAGCGCTGGTGTTGCGCTCGCCGGCCGCCTGGTCATGCCTCCGGGCGTTGCCAGGGTTCCACTCGTCATTTTGGTTCACGGTTCCGAACAGTTTTCGGCCCTCGACTTCTACGCGCTGCAGCGCATGTTTCCCTCCGCCGGCATCGGTGTTTTCGTCTACGACAAGCGCGGCACGGGCTCGTCGGGGGGCAACTACACGCACGACTATCGCGTACTCGCCGCCGACGCGGCCGAAGCGGTGCGCGCGGCTCGCAAGCTCGCGGGCGCTCGCGCGGGACGTGTCGGTTTCCAGGGCAGCAGCCAGGGAGGATGGGTTGCGCCGTTGGCGGCAACGATGACGACCGTCGACTTCGTGGTGGTCAGCTACGGACTCGCGGTGTCACCTCTGGACGAAGACAACGAAGCCGTGGCGCTCGACATGACGCGGCACGGTTTTGGCCAAGCGGAGACCGCAAAGGCACTGGAAGTGGCGCGCGCCGCCCAGGCCATTGCGCTCAGCGGATTCCAGACGGGCTACGAAGAACTCGACGCGGTCCGTGCACGGTACGCGCAGGAGCCGTGGCTGAAGTTCGTCCGCGGCAATATCACCCAGGTAATCCTCTCGCAGCCGCGCGAGGTCTTGCTCGCGCAGGGCCCCGTGCTGTTTGCGGGAATATTGCCGCACTACGACCCGATGCCGGTCTTGCGACGGCTCGAAACTCCGCAGCTCTGGATCCTGGGCGCGGAGGACATCGATGCACCGGTGGCGGAGACGGTGCGTCGCCTGCGCACGCTGAAGAAGGACGGACGGCCTGTCGCAACCGTGGTCTACCCACGTGCCGAACACGGGATGTACGAGTTCGAGCTGGATGCCGCGGGCGAGCGTCTGTCGCTGCGCCAGCCGGCGACGTATTTTCCGTTGATGTGCGACTTCATCCGCCGCGGCAGGATCGGCTCACGATACGCCGATGGCACTATCTACCGCTGAAGTGCCGGACTAATAGACCAGGCCCACGCCCGCGCCACGCGGATCGGAGGCCGCTTCGACCTTGCCGGTCTTGTAGTCCCAGGTGACGACCTGCACGTTGCCCCACTTGCGCGTGCCTTCTCGCAGGGTGTGGCCGCGCGCCTCGAGTTCCTTGCGCTCCTCGGCGTTGAGCGCATCGGATTCGAACTGCAGCACGTCGGGTGAGAACTGGTGGTGGAAGCGCGGCGCGGCCACGATTTCCTGCGCGGTCTTCCCATCAATGAAGTTGAGCGTGCCG
>DASTTJ010000378.1:0-18238 GCA_035760205.1 Steroidobacteraceae bacterium
GCGCCCCTGGGCGGCGCGCCCGATCATCACCGCGTCCGCGCCGGTGTAGTCGAGCACGAATTTCGCCTTTTCTGGCGTGGTGATGTCGCCGTTGGCGACCACCGGGATCGCGACCGAGCGCTTCACCTCGCGGATGGTGTCGTACTCCGCCTCGCCCGTGTACATGCAGGCGCGCGTGCGGCCGTGCATGGCGAGCGACTGGATGCCGTGGTCCTCGGCGATGCGCGCGATGCGCAGCGCGTTGCGGGTGTCCTTGCTCCAGCCGGTGCGGATCTTGAGCGTGACCGGCACGTCCACGGCCCTCACCACCGCATCGACGATCGCCGCCACCAGCGGCTCGTCCTTGAGCAGCGCCGAGCCCGCGGCCACATTGCAGATCTTCTTGGCCGGGCAGCCCATGTTGATGTCGATGATCTGCGCGCCCTTGTCCACGTTGTAGCGCGCCGCCTCGGCCATCATCTCCGGGTCGGAGCCGGCGATCTGGATCACCTTGGGCTCGACCTCGCCCTCGTGGTTGCCGCGGCGGATGGTCTTCTCGGATCCCCACAGCAGGGAATTCGACGCCACCATCTCGGAGACCGCCATGCCGGCGCCCATGCGTTTGCACAGGCTGCGGAACGGCCGATCGGTCACGCCCGCCATCGGGGCGACGATCAGGTTGTTGAGCAATTGGATGGGGCCGATTCTCACGTTCGAGGCGACGCGTTCTTGGGAATTCCGCCCCAGGCAGGGGGGTGACACGGAAGAGGTGCTTATTTTATACGCAGCGCCATCGGCCGACGAAGTTAATTTTCGCACAGGCCATGACGCAGGCCCGGTTGCAAGTGAAAAAGTCAAGCCGGCGGTCCGTAGCCTCCGCCGCCGGGCGTATCAATCACGAAAACATCTCCGGCGTTCATCCCGGTCTCGTCGGCGAACGCGAGTTCCGTGCGGCTGCCGTCGGCACGCTCCACCCAGTTGCGGCCGAGCGCCCCGGGCGATCCGCCCGCCATGCCGTAAGGCGGGATGCGCCGATGCCCGGCAAGGATTGCCGCCGTCATCGGCTCCAGGAAGCGCACGCGCCGGCGCGCGCCGTTTCCGCCGCGCCAGCGGCCGGCGCCGCCGCTGCCTTTGCGAATTTCGTGCTCGTCGATGCGCACCGGATAGCGCCACTCGAGCACCTCGGGGTCGGTGAGCCGCGAGTTGGTCATGTGCGCCTGCACGGTGTCGGTGCCGTCGAATCCGTCACCCGCGCCGGTGCCGCCGGAGACGGTCTCGTAATACTGGTAGCGGTCGTTTCCGAAGGTGAAATTGTTCATGGTGCCGTAGGAGGCGGCCATGACGCCAAGGGCGCCATAGAGCGCGTCCGTGAGGCACTGCGAGGTCTCGACATTGCCCGCGACGGTCGCCGCCGGCGGCCGCGGGTTGAGCATGGAGCCCTCGGGGACCACCACCTCGAGGGGTTTGAGGCACCCGGCGTTGAGCGGGATGTCGTCATCGACCAGCGTGCGGAATACATAGAGCACGGCGGCGCGCGTGACGGGCAACGGCGCGTTGAAGTTGTTAGGTAATTGAGCGCTGGTGCCGGTGAAATCGATGGTCGCTTCCCGCGCGCCATGGTCGATGCGGATCGACACGCGGACCACCGCGCCATTGTCCATCTCGTAGGTGAACTCGCCGTCCTTGAGCACATCGATGACTTTCCGCACCGCCGCCTCGGCGTTGTCCTGAACGTGCTGCATGTATGCCTGCACCACCTCGATGCGGTAATGCGCGCACATGGCATTCAGTTCTTCAATGCCTTTCTGGCAGGCGGCGATCTGCGCGCGCAGATCGGCGAGATTCTGCAAGACGTTGCGCACGGGCCAGGGCCCGGTGGTGAGCACCGCGCGCACTTCTGCTTCAAGGAATACGCCGCGTTCGACGATACGCACGCTGTCGATGAGCACACCTTCCTCATCGATGGTCTTCGAATCCGAGGGCATCGAGCCCGGCGTGATGCCGCCGATGTCGGCGTGATGACCGCGTGCCGCAACAAAGAACTCTGGCGCACCGTTTGCGAGAAACACCGGCATGACTACCGTCACATCGGGCAGGTGGGTGCCGCCGGCGTAAGGAGCGTTCAACGCGAACGCATCCCCACGCTGCATGTCGGCACCGCGCCGGCGAAGGATTTCCTGCACGGATTCGCCCATCGACCCCAGGTGCACCGGCATATGCGGCGCATTGGCAATGAGCTGGCCGTCAGCATCGAACAGCGCACAGGAGAAATCCAGGCGCTCCTTGATGTTCACGGAGGTGGCGGTGTTGGCGAGTGTGACACCCATCTGTTCGGCGATGGCCATGAAGAGATTGTTGAAGATCTCCAGCAATACGGGATCGGCATGCTTTGATAACGACTCGCGCCGCGCGGCGCCGACCTTCTCGAGCACCGGGTTGTCGGTGTCGGTGAGCGTCGCGCGCCAGCTGTGCTCTACGACCACGGTGGTGTTGCGTTCACAGATGACCGCAGGGCCCTTGAATGTGTCGCCAGGACGCAGGCTTTCGCGATCGAAGAAAGGCGAGTCGACCCAGCCGCCTTCGAAGAAAACGGGCCGCGTGGCGATGGGTGCCAGGGCCCCAGTGCGGAGGGGGAACTCACGCGCGTAGCTCGCAGCCTGCGGCGAACGCCCCGTCGCGGTGACGCCAATGGTGTCGATGACAACAACACGGCCCGGCACGTGAAATCCGTAGCGGGTACGGTACTGCGCGAGAAATTCGCCGGTTAGTGATTCTGGGGTTGTGGTCGCGTGCAGCGTCAATGTAAGTGTGGAATCGGTGCCCGCGTACTTGAGCAGCACGGTGCGTTCGACCTCGATCGCGGCAGTTGTGACTCCTTGGCTCTGCAGTTCGCCGCGCGACTCGTGCTCGAGGGCAGTGAAGTCATCGTCCAACTTCCGCAGCGACTCTGAGTTCAGCGGCGCCTCGGCTGTTCGCTGGCGCATGACCAGCGTGTCGGCGAGACCGATGCCGTACGCGGACAGTACGCCCGCGAGCGGGTGAATGAACACACGGCGCATGTCGAGTGCATCAGCCACGAGGCAGGCATGCTGGCCCGCGGCGCCTCCGAAACAGGTGAGCGTGTAGTCCGTGATGTCGTGCCCGCGCTGCACGGAGATCTTCTTGATGGCGTTCGCCATGTTTTCCACGGCGATGCGGATGCAGCCAGCGGCGAGGGCCGCGGTGTCCGGCACGGCAGCCAACGCACTCGCAAGCGTCGCGAACTGGCGCTGGACGCTGGCGCCATCCAGCGGCAGGTTGCCGTCTGGCCCAAACAGCGGCGGAAAGAACTCGGGCTGTATCCGGCCTAACAACACATTGCAATCCGTGACCGTCAGCGGACCGCCTCGACGGTAAGAGGCAGGGCCGGGGTTCGCGCCGGCGGACTCCGGGCCGACTCGCAGGCGCACGCCGTCGAAGCTGCAGATGGAGCCACCGCCGGCGGCCACGGTGTGGATCCGGAGGATCGGAGTGCGCAGACGAACGCCCGCGACTTCTACGTCGAGCGCACGCTCGTATTCGCCCGCGAAATGACCGACGTCGGTCGACGTGCCGCCCATGTCGAACGCGATGATCTTCTCGAAGCCGGCGGCGCGCGAGGCCCGCGCGGCGCCGACGATGCCCCCCGCGGGTCCGGAGAGAATGGCGTCCTTGCCATGAAATGTCTTCGCGTCGCTCAAGCCGCCTGACGATTGCATGAACTGCAGGCGCGTGCCTGGCAGTGACGTTGCCACGCGGTCGACATAGCGGCGCAGCACCGGAGATAGATAGGCGTCGGCCACCGTGGTGTCGCCGCGCGAAACCAGCTTCATGAGCGGACTTACGCGGTGGGACACGGAGATCTGCTCGAAGCCGACAATGGCCGCGAGCGCTGCCAGCGCCTGCTCGTGTACGGGGAAGCGATATCCGTGCATGAGCACGATGGCGCAGGCGCGTGCTCCGCGGGCGTATGACGCGCGCAGCGCGGTTTCCGCGTTGACTGCATCGAGTGGGCGGACGATGTCACCCCGGGCGGCGATTCGCTCATCGATCTCGATTACATCGTCGTAGAGCATCGAAGGAAGTTCGATGCGGCGGACGAAGAGTCTGGGCCGGTGTTGAAAGGCGATACGCAGCGCGTCGGCGAACCCGCGCGTGGTCACGAATACGGTGCGGTCACCCTTGCGTTCGAGCAGTGCGTTGGTGGCGACCGTGGTCCCCATACGAACGCCGTCGATTACGTCGAGAGGCAGTGAAGCGTCGGGCGGTACGCCGAGCAGGTCGCGTATGCCCTGGATGGCGGCATCGGAGTAGCGCCCCGGGTTCTCCGAGAGCAGCTTGTGAGTCAGCAAGGCGCCGTCGGGCGTTCGCGCCACGATGTCGGTAAAGGTGCCGCCGCGATCGATCCAGAATTGCCATTTCCCTCCCATGGCCGGTAGCGTAAAAGAAATGGGGGCGGTCCCCATTGGCGATCAGCGTTTGCCGCGGCTGATCCGGTAAATCCACTCACCGGTATTCAACCGGTTGTACGCGCGGAAATCCTTCACGCCCGACCAGTCACGGAAGTCGTTGCGCATGTTCTCGGGAAAACTCATGACGATGGCTTCCCGCCGCACGCTGTCGAGATCCAGCGCCAGCACCACGTTTTTTGTGATGTCTTCCACCGAAGCGATCTGGAATCCCGCGGCGGCGATCATGGCGGGCGGATCCTTATCTTTCCAAGCCAGGTCCACGTGGAAGAACGTGCCGCCTGGCTTCAGCACCCGAAACGCCTCTGCGAAGAACCGCGCCGGGTTGTCATACAAATGCGAGGCTTCTACGTTCAACAAGGCGTCGCAGCTGGCGTCGGGCAGCGGCAGCGCTTCCGCGTTGCCTGCCTGGAAACTCAAGGCCGACACGCCGGCGAACCGCTGCGTCGCGAGACTCAGGTTGCGTTCGCTGATGTCGATGCCGAGGTAGCTCGCGGGCTGATATGTGGCGGCCACATGCGCCGCGCCACCGCCGCGGCCGCAGCTGACTTCGACTACCTTTTTGCCACGCAGGTCCGCATTGCCCAACAAGTGCCGGTAGAGCTGCAGGCAGTATTTTTCGGGTTCCGCGGTGCCTTCGAGATCGGCGGACAACGGCGCAAAGCCGTAGTTCATGAAAGCGAAGTCGGTCGAGGTGGCGGCGGCCGCGTTGTAGAACAGGCGCGCCTGTTCGCTGCGTGAATCCGCTTGCACGTTCATCGTGCCGCCAAAACGCGCCGGATCTTCATCTTCATGCCGTAGCGCGGAAACATCGTGGTGCCGGGAGCGGGCTCCACTTTGTGACCCGGCGCCAGGTCCAGTTCGAAGCGTTGAGCAATGCGCGAGACGATGAGCTTGAGCTCGACCAGCGCCTGGCCGGCGCCGATGCAGTTGCGATGGCCGGCGGCAAACGGCAGGTAGGCGAAACGGTGGCGCGTGGCCACTTGCTCGGGCGCGAAACGCATGGGGTCGAACACTTCGGGATTCGGGTAGAGGTGTGCGAGCCGGTGGATGGCATACATTGAGACAGCCACCGTGACGCCCGCCGGGACGTGGAATCCGCCCACGGTGTTGTCCACCATCGCAACACGTGAGATGGAATGAATCGGCGAATGCAGGCGCAGGGATTCATCGATGACCTGGCCGGTGAATTGCAACTTGTGCACGTCTTCGGCGGTGGCCAGGCGGTTGCCCAGCACCTCGTTGACCTCGGCCACCATCTGCATGCGGAACTGCGGATGACGCGACAGCGCCCAGTGGATCCAGCAAAGCCCCGTCGCGGAAGTCTCGTGACCGGCGAAGAACAGCGTGGAGATTTGATCGCGCAACGACTTGTCGTCGAACTCGTTGCCCTCGGCACGGCTTGTCGCGACGATGCGCTTGAGCACACCGCAGCCTTCGAAGTCGGTGGCACGATGCCGCTGTATGAACCCCAGGATGCACTTGTCGAGCGCGGCGATGGCCCCGTCGAAGCGTGCGATCAGTTGTTTCGAATGCGGGATGAAGGCGCGAACGATGTTGCGTGGCGCCTGCGGCCAGTGTTTCTTGACGGCCGCGGCAACGTCGCAGAATTCGTCGGCGATGTCGGCGAACGGCTCGCCTAACAGGTAGCGACCCGACAGCAATTGCGCCAGGCGGTTGAACTCCGGTTCGACGTCGAAAATTTCGCCGCGATCGGCGTAATCGTCCCAGCGGTGCAGGAAGTGATCGATGTGTTGCGACATCCAGCTCACGGAATTGTCGATGGCTTCGGGCTTGAACGCCGGCTGCGTGATGACGCGCTGGCGCCGCCACTCGGCGGCTTCACTCAGCAACAACCCTTGACCCACCAGCGCCTGGATGTGCCGGTAGCGGATGTTCTTCATGTATTTCGTGCGATGCGTGATCAGCATCTCTTTGAGCATCTCGGGATCCGAGAGCACGTAGAGGTACTTGCCACGGATGGGCACTCGCGCAAGACCGCCATAGGTTCGCGCGATGTGCGTCAGCGCTTCCATCGGGTTCTTGAGAAACGGGAGGAGGCAACCGATGACCGGAAGGCCTTTCGGTCCGGGAGGGTGTTTGATGCTGGTGGCTGCAGTGCCGCCGGGTGCTGCCGCTACAGTGCTCGCTGAATTCATCCACGCCCCCAGAGTACCCACAGGAGGGTAGCGCAATTTCCGGGGTGTCAGGTACTTAACGCATGATCCGCCGATCCATCCGCATAAATGATGATCGACAACATGCGGATCGGAGTCTTCAGCAGCTTCTCCGGTCCATGCGGTACCGTGCCCGCAAACGTCAGCGAGTCGCCGGCTTTGAGCAGATGCGTCTCATCGCCATGACGGTAGGTGAGGGACCCTTCCAATAAATAGATGAACTCGGTTCCGGGATGTTCGAAGCCGGGGAAGACCTCGCTCTTGTCATTGAGCGTGACGAGAAAAGGCTCGAAGGCGCGCCGCGGTCCGCGGTCCGCGGCCAGCAGGTGGTAGGTGTGGCCACGCTTCGTACCGCGACGCACGACTTCGAGGCCCTGGCCACGCGGTACGTGTTGCGCACCGCCGCGCGGTTTGCCGATGTCGCCGAACAAGGTACCTAGTGGAACACCCAGCGCGGCGGTCAGCGCACCCAGTGTTTCCAGACTCGGTGACACGTCGCCGTTTTCCAGGCGGCTCAACATGCCGGCGCTGACGTTCGAGCGCTTGGCCACTTCGCCTAGCGTGAGTCCCATCGAGCCCCGAAGGCGCCGCACGGTCGCGCCGATCTGACGCGTAACACTCCCCGCTTCCGTGGCAGGCACGGGCCCCGCCGCCGAACCCCTCGCTTTTGCCATAACCCACTCCTTATCTCTTGTGCCGGCGCTCTTGAACGCCGCCGTTCTCTATGTTATCCGTGCGCAACACAATTTACTCTCATGCAACTCGCGTTTCGATGCCCCATCGCCTGCTGAAATTCGCCCTGAGATCGACGATGGCCCGCCGCCACCCGGAACCGCGCATGTTCCGGATGCCCGAACGGCTCAAGGATGGATATGACGTGGTCATCATTGGCGGCGGCGGTCACGGCCTGGCCGCAGCGTATTACCTCGCGCGCGATCATGGCATCCGCGACATCGCGGTGCTCGAAAAGGGCTACCTCGGCGGCGGCAACACCGCGCGCAACACGACGATCATCCGCTCGAACTACCTCACGCCCGAAGGCGTGAAGTTCTACGACGCGAGCCTCGCGCTCTGGAGGGGCCTGTCCGAAGAATTCGACTTCAATCTGTTCTATTCGCAGCGTGGGCATTTCACGCTGGCGCATTCGGACGCGGACCTGCGCACGGCGCGCTGGCGCGCCGAGGTCAACAAACATTTCGGCGTGCGCTCGGAGGTGGTGGACGCGGCCTTCGTGAAGAAGCAAGTGCCGCAGATCGATCTCACCTGCGGCGGCCACTCGCCCATTCTCGGCGCGCTGTACCACGAGCCGGGCGCCATCGCGCGGCATGATGCGGTGGCGTGGGGTTATGCGCGCGGCGCAGACCGCGAGGGCGTGGAGATTCATCAGGACACCGAGGTTCTCGGCATCGAAGTTCGCGACGGGTCAGCGGCGGGGGTGCGCACTTCGCGCGGCGTCATCGCCACCCGGCGCGTGTTGTGCGCCGTCGCTGGCAGCACGCCACGAATCCTCAAGCTGATCGGGCTGGATTCGCCGCTGGCGATCCACCCGCTGCAGGCCATGGTGTCCGAACCGTTGAAGCCCTGGCTCGATCCGATCATCGTCTCGAGCTCGCTGCACGCCTATGTGTCGCAGAGCGCGCGTGGAGAGCTGGTCATGGGCGCCTCGCTCGATCCACAAGAGCTGCACTCGACGCGGTCGACACTGGATTTCGCGGAAGGTCTGGCGGTGAACATGCTCGATTTGTTCCCGTTCCTCTCCGAAGTGAAAGTGAACCGGCAATGGGCCGGCATGGCGGACATGACGCCCGACTTCTCACCCATCATGGGACTTACGCCCTGCGAGGGATTTTTTCTCGATGCGGGCTGGGGCACCTGGGGTTTCAAGGCGACGCCGATCTCGGGCAAGACGATGGCGCAGACAATCGCCACGGGAGTGCCCCACCCATTGATCAAAGGCTTCTCGCTCGAACGTTTCGCGCGCCTGGAACTCACCGGCGAGAAAGGCGCCGCGTCGGTGGGCCATTGAAAGTCATCCACTGCCCGCTCAATGGTCCACGTCCCGCGTTCGAATTCGTGAGCGCAGGAGAAATGCGCGTCTCGCCCGATCCCGACAATTGCAGTGACGCCGAATGGACGGCCTATCTATTCAACCGCGGAAGCGTGCCCGGCCTGAAACGCGAGTGGTGGTGTCATACCCCATCGGGCTACTGGTTCATCGTCGAACGCGATACGGCACGCGATGAGATCTTGGCGACATACGACGCGACGGAACTGGCGATGAGAGCGGCACCATGATGTACCGGCTGAACCCAGTGGCCGGGGAGTGGATCGACCGATCGAGCACTCTGGAATTCGAGTTCGAGGGCCACACGTTCCGCGGCTTCGCGGGAGACACCATTACCACAGCGCTCGCCGCGGCCGGCGAAATGACACTGGGCCGCAGCTTCAAGTACCACCGCCCGCGCGGCGTCTTTTCGCTGGCGAACCACGATGCCAACAACCTGTTCCAGGTAGGCGAGGTGCCCAACGTGCGCGGTGACGTGACTGCGCTCGCGGCCGGCATGCAGGTCGCGGCCGTGAACACTATCGGGGGATTGAAGGGCGATCGGGCGCGCTTCATTGAATGGCTGGCGCCATTCCTGCCGGTGGGCTTTTATTACAAGGCATTTCACGGGCGCCACTTCCCGCGCTGGGAGCGGCGCATTCGCGCCATCTCCGGACTGGGGCGCATTCACGCCGGCGCCGCGCGCCAACGCACGCCCAAGCGTTACGCCTTTTGCGACGTGCTGGTCATCGGTGCGGGACTCACAGGGCTCGCGACGGCGCTGTCCGCAGCGGATGCCGGTGCCCGCGTGTTGCTGGTCGATGAGAACGCGTGCGCCGGTGGTGGCGGAGCCTGGACCGGCGCCGCGGCCGGCGAGATCGAGGCGCTCGTCAATCGAGTGTCCGCGGCCAAAAACATCGAGCTGCTGACCGCCACCTACGCCGCGGGCGTCTACGCGGATCAGTGGGTGGCTCTGGTCGAGCCGACGCGTATGACCAAGGTTCGTGCTGGCGCCGTGGTGTTCGCCACCGGTGTCATCGAGCAACCCACCGTCTTCCGCAACAACGATCTGCCCGGCGTGTTGTTAGGCTCGGCGGCGCAGCGGCTGTTGCGCCGTTACGCCATTGCGCCGGGCAAACGCGTCATCGTGCTCACCGCGAATCGCGAAGGCTACGAGTTGGTGCGCGAGTTGCGGGTGCACGACGTCGAAGTGGCCGCGATACTGGATCTGCGCGCGGGTTTCGGCGGCGACGCCTACGGGCTGGGCGATCTGCGCTGTGTTCCGGGTGTCGTTCCCGAAGCCGCGATTGCGGGAAGCAACGGGGCCGTTCGTGCGTTGCGCGTGCGTTTGCCCGGCAATGGCACGCGTGCCGGCTCCATCGAGACCATCGCCTGTGACGCCGTGCTCATGAGCGTGGGTTTCGCGCCCGCGTCGGGTCTGCTGTCGCAGGCAGGCGTGGTCATGCAATACGACATGGCGCTGCAGCAGCACCTGCCGGCCAAACTACCGCCCGGGGTATTCGCAGCCGGGCGCGTCAATGGAATCTACGATTCCGCCGCGCGCCGCCAGGATGGCCGTGACGCCGGCGCCGAGGCGGCGGCGTACGCGCGCGGTGGCCACGTGGGTACGCGATCCGTGCGAGCCGAGAGCCTGCGCCAGGTGTCGCATCCGTATCCCGTATTCCCGCATCCTGCCGCGCGCGAATTCGTGGACCTCGACGAGGACATCCAGGTCAAGGACCTGCTGGCGGGTGCGCAGGAAGGCTTTGACAGCACCGAACTCCTGAAGCGGTTCAGCACGCTGGGCATGGGCCCATCGCAGGGGAAACTCTCCAACCTCCATGGCGCGCGCATTCTCATGCGGTCGCGCGACGCGACGCTCGCCGACACAGCGTTGACCACGCAACGGCCGTTCCTTCATCCGGTCCCGCTCAAGCACCTGGCCGGCATGGGCTTCCATCCGCATCGGCTGAGTGCCGTCCACGATTGCCACGTTGCGCTCGACGCGAACTTCATGACTGTGGGCGGCTGGCAGCGGCCCGAGTATTACAAAACCTCCGGGCAGGCGCGCGCGGAGTGTATTGCAGCCGAAGTGCGCGCGGTGCGCGAGAGCGCCGGGCTCATCGATGTCTCCACGCTCGGCAAGATCGAGATTTCCGGGCCGGATGCCGGCGCCTTTCTCGATCGCATCTACACGGGGAGTTTTTCCGATCTGCGTGTCGGTATGACCCGATATGGGTTGATGCTCGATGAAGGCGGAATCGTGCGTGACGACGGCGTGATCGCGCGCCTCGGAGAACAGCGTTACTACTTCACCACCACGACGGGTGGCGCGGCGAATGTCTACCGTGAGTTGCTGCTGTGGAACGCGCGCTGGCGCATGGATTGCGCGTTCGTCAATGTCACGGGTCATCGCGCTGCGTTCAACCTGGCGGGACCGGCGAGCCTTACGCTGCTGCGGACGCTGACGGACATCGACGTGTCGGAGTCGGCATTCCCGTTTCTCGGGGTGCGCGAAGGCCGCGTCGCAGGCGTGGAAGCGCGCGTGCTGCGCGCTGGGTTTGTCTCCTCGCTCGGGTTCGAAATCCACGTCGCCTATCGAAACGCCGGACAGGTGTGGGATGCGTTGATGAGTGCAGGCGTGCGCGCATTCGGTGTGGAAGCCCAGCGCGTCCTGCGGCTCGAGAAGGGCCACGCGATCGTCGCGCAGGACACCGACAATCTCACCAATCCATTCGAGGCAGGCATGGGCTGGGCGGTACGCATGCAGAAGCCCTTTTTCGTGGGCCAGCGCAGCCTGCGGATCCATGTTCGCCGGGGCGCCCGCCAGAAACTGGTCGGCTTCGAGCTGCCGCCGGATCAGGCGGTGGGCGCCGCGATCCGCGAATCCAATCTGCTGATACACGAAGGCGACATCGCCGGGCGCGTGACCAGCGTTGCGCATTCACCGACGCTGGGTCGCACCATTGGCCTTGCGATGGCGTCGCCAAATCTCGCCACCCCCGGGACAACGCTGGTGATCCGTTCGAGCGACGGCCGGCCGTTGAGTGCGCGCGTGGTGCGCACACCCTTCCTGGAGGCCGGATGAGCGCCGCCTGGCTGCGCCCCGTCGAGCCGCACCGCCGGTTCGGTGTGAAGGGCCCGCGTGCCGCGGAGCTGATCAAGAAGCTAGGGCTCGTGGTGCCCGGGCAATCCAATTGCTGGTCGCCGCTGCGCCACAGCGATCGCGACGACTCGTGGAATGTGATTGGCCGGCTCGGACTTACGGAGTTCTTCATCGAAGAGAGCGGTGATGCTCCCGGCATCGAAGCGCTCGAGCAACTCACGCGCGACGGCGCCCCGGGCGTCTATCCCGTGCTGCGCGAGGACATCGCGGTGGTGCTCGGCGGCAAGCGCGCGGCCGACGTGCTGGTCCAGGTGTGCAACGTCAACTTCGCCGTGCTGCCGGCACGCGCGGTGGTGATGACGCTGATGATCGGCGTCTCGGTGCTGGTGATGCCGCAGGTGATGGACGACGGTCCGGTATATCGAATCTGGTGCGATCCGTCTTTCGGTTCGTACCTCAAATCAGAACTGCAACAAGTGGTGGACCCATGAACGTAACCGAAGCGAAGGCGTTGTTCGCGAAGCATCAGATCAAATTCGTACTGGCGCAGTTCGTCGATATCCACGGGGCGGCGAAAGCCAAGGCGGTGCCAGTGGAGCACCTGGAGATGGTGCTGACCGACGGCGCGGGCTTCGCGGGCTTTGCACTCTGGGGCTTCGGCATGGGGCCGGACGGCCCTGACTACATGGCGGTCGGCGACCTGTCTACCCTCACACCCATTCCGTGGATGCCGGGTTACGCGCGCCTGGTCTGCAATGGCACCGTCAAGGGGAAACCCTATCCGTATTGCTCGCGCGTCGCGCTGCAACGCCAGCTCGCGCGGTTGACGGAGCTCGGCATCACCCTGTACGTGGGCATCGAGCCCGAGTTCATGTTGTTGAGCCGGGATGCTGCGGGGAGTTTGGGTCCCTTCGATCCCACCGACGAACTCGACAAGCCCTGTTATGACTACAAGGGATTGTCGCGCGCCAGCGGCGTGCTCGACGAGATCACGCTGTCATTGCGCAGTGTGGGCATCGACGTCTACCAGATCGACCACGAGGACGCGAACGGCCAGTTTGAAGTCAATTTCACGTACGCGGATGCGTTGAAGTCCGCCGATAACTTCACTTTCGTGAAAATGGCCGCGAGCGAGATCGCGCGCAAGCACGGCATGATCGCGACGTTCATGCCCAAGCCGTTTTCGAACCGCACCGGCAGCGGCGCGCATTTCCACCTTTCGCTCGGCAACGACAAACAAAAGAACCTGTTCGAGGACAAGAGCGACAAGCGCGGCCTCGCGTTATCCGAGCTCGCCTATCAATTTCTGGGGGGAGTCTTGACGCACGCTCGTGCGTTGGCGGCGGTGTGCGCCCCGACGGTGAACTCGTACAAGCGACTCGTCGTGGGGCGCGCCCTGTCGGGTGCCACCTGGGCGCCGGCGTATATCGCCTACGGCGACAACAACCGCACGGCCTGCGTGCGCATTCCGGGCGGGCGACTCGAGTTCCGGTTGCCCGACTCAGGATGCAATCCCTACCTCGCGCTCGCGGCCGTGGTGGCGGCCGGTCTCGATGGTATCGAGCGCAAACTGGATCCGGGTGAGCCCACCAACCTCAACATGTACGAGCTCAGTGAAGCGCAGCTGCGGGAGAAAAACATTTCGCTGCTGCCGCAGAACCTGCTCGAAGCCGTCGGTGCGTTGGAAAGCGACGAGGTGGTGAAGACGGGCCTGGGGCTGGAACTGGCTGCCGAGTTCATCAAGCTCAAACGCATGGAGTGGACCGAATACGCGCGCCACGTTTCGGACTGGGAGACCAGGCGATACCTGGAGTTTTTCTGATGTGCGGCATCGTCGGACTGTTGCTCAAGAAGCCTGCGCTGCGCGATCAGTTGGGCGAGCTCATGACCCCGATGCTCATCGGCATGACCAGCCGCGGGCCGGATTCAGCGGGGGTCGCGATATTCGGAGAGGCCGTGAAGGATTCGCACAAGCTGTCGCTGTTCTGGGGCGAGGGCCTGGCGGACTGGAAGCGGCTCGCGGCCGAAATGACCGCGGAGTTCGACGGCAAGCATCGTTTCACTCCGACCGGCCAGCACGCGGTGCTGACCACGCCGGCGCCGCCCGAAGAGGTGAAGAACTGGCTCGGAGAAGCAGTGCCCGAAATCTACGTGTTGTCGATGGGCCACTCCATCGATCTGTACAAGGACATCGGCGCGCCCGCGGATATCGTTGAGCGTTACGCGCTCAACAAGGTCACGGGGACACACGTGGTGGCACACACGCGCATGGCCACGGAGTCAGCGGTGACGCCCGCGCACGCGCACCCGTTCACCGCGGGCCAGGATTTCTGCCTGGTGCACAACGGTTCACTTTCCAATCCGCACCTGGTGCGCAAGAAGCTCGAGCCGCTGGGCATCCGCTTCGTTACCGACAACGACACCGAGGCCGCCTGCCGCTTCTTCGAATGGCGCATGCGAGAAGGCGACGATCTGACGACGGCTGTGCAACGCGGCTTCAGCGAACTCGACGGCTTCTTCACATTCCTCATGGGCACCGACAAGGAAATGCTCATCGTGCGCGACGCGTTCGCCTGCAAGCCGGCGGTGGTTGCGGAGACGGATGACTACGTTGCCATCGCCTCGGAGTTCCGCTCACTCGCACATCTGCCGGGTGTGCGTCATGCCAACGTGTTCGAGCCATTGCCCGAAGAGGTGTACTCGTGGAAGGCGTGAAGCAGTTCGACCTCGCCGCGACGCCACTTCGCGAAGTGAATCGCTACCTGCATCGCGAGGCTTCCGCCGCCGGCATTACGCGCGTGAAGATCCTGAACGCGGACGGCGCACACTCCATCGCGGCCGGACTGAACGCCCCGCTTGAAATCGAGATCGACGGCCACGCGGGCTATTACGCCGGTGGCATGAACATGCACGCCAACATCACGGTGCACGGCAATGCCGGCCCGGGCGTGGGCGAAAACATGATGTCCGGGACCATCCGCGTGGAAGGGTTTGCTTCCACGGCTGCGGGTGCCTCTGCCCACGGAGGGCTGCTGGTGATCACGGGTGACGCGTCACTTCGTTGTGGCATCTCGCTCAAGGGCGGCGACATCGTGGTGGGCGGCGACGTCGGCAGCTTCTCCGCGTTCATGGCGCAGGCCGGACGCATCGTCATCTGTGGCGACGCCGGCGACGCTCTGGGCGATTCGCTGTACGAAGCGGTGATCTATGTGCGTGGCACGGTGCGCTCGCTGGGCGCGGACGCCCGCTTCGAGCCCATGACCGAAGCCGACTATGCCGCGGTGGGTGAGTTGTTAGGGCGCGCGGGCCTCCCGCACGACCCGAAAACCTTTCAACGCGTGGCGTCGGCGAAGAGCCTGTACCACTGGAATGCCGATGCCAATCAGGAATACTGAGATGAATGACAAGTTGCAGCTCGAAGAATCCGCCGGCTACGACCGGCGCGTCATCGACTACATTCAGCGTGCATCGGCCACGGGGCTTTATGAGATCCGCGGGCTCGGCGCGAAGCGGCATTTGCCCTCGTTCGACGATCTGGTGTTCCTCGGTGCGTCGCTGTCGCGTTATCCGCTCGAGGGTTATCGCGAGAAGTGTTCGACGCGCACCGTGCTCGGCACTCGGCACGCCACCAAACCCATCGAACTCGCCACGCCCATCACCATTGCGGGCATGAGCTTCGGCGCGCTGTCGGCGCGCGTAAAGGAAGCGCTGGGCCGCGCCGCGACGGCGGTTGGAACATCGACCACCACGGGGGATGGCGGCATGACCTCCGAGGAGCGGGAGAGCAGCAAGACACTGGTCTACCAATGCCTGCCGTCACGTTATGGATTCAATCCCGATGACGTGCGTCGCGCCGATGCCATCGAAATCGTGATCGGGCAGGGCGCCAAGCCCGGCGGCGGCGGCATGTTGTTAGGCCAGAAGGTCAACCCGCGCGTGGCCGCGATGCGCACGCTGCCCGCGGGTGTGGACCAGCGCTCCGCTTCGCGCCACCCGGACTGGACCGGGCCGGACGACCTCGTGATCAAGATCAACGAGCTGCGCGAGATCACCGACTGGGAGAAGCCCATCTACGTCAAGGTGGGTGCCACGCGCGTGAACCATGACGTGAAGCTGGCCATTCACGCCGGCGCGGACGTCATCGTCGTCGACGGGATGCAGGGCGGTACGGCCGCGACGCAGACGGTGTTCATCGAGCACGTCGGCATCCCTACGCTTGCGGCGGTGCGGCAGGCGGTGGAGGCCATCGACGACCTCAACATGCGCGGCAAGGTGCAGCTCATCGTCTCCGGCGGTATCCGCACCGGCGCGGACGTGGCCAAGGCCATCGCCATGGGCGCGGACGCCGTGGCTATCGGGCAGGCCGTGCTCATGGCCCTCGGTTGCAACAGCGACAGCTATCTGGTGGGCGACAGCCACGTTTCCGCCGCGGAGGATTACGCCAAACTCGGTACCGCCGCCGGATTCTGCCATCACTGCCACACGGGCCGTTGCCCGGTGGGGGTTACCACGCAGGATGCGGTGCTGGAGAAGCGTCTGGACCCGGTCAGTGGCGCCAAGCGGCTTACTAACTACCTGAAAACACTGAACATGGAGCTCACCACGATTGCGCGCGCCTGCGGCAAGCAGGACGTGCATCACCTCGAGCGCGAGGATCTCGTGGCCCTGACCGTCGAGGCCGCCGCCATGGCCAACCTGCCGCTGGCAGGAACCCACTGGGTTCCGGGAAAGTAGCAAGGCTGAAGTTGTTCACACTTTTGCCCGCTGGCCAGCGGGTGAGGGCATGATCTCACCCGTTGCGGGCTGAGAATCGCTCATGGGTTGGTGGCGACGTTTCTTCAACGGCCTGCTGTCCAAGGACAAGTCCCTGGCAACCGGCCTCATACTCGGGTTCATGGCCTGGACGCTCATGCGCCTGGTCGATGGCATCGCCGCCAACGGCACCATCGAATACGACATCGCCAATAGCCCGGCCACGCTGGCCGATGGCCGTGCCGGCCACCGGGTCCGCGTGAAGCTCACCAATCTCTCCGCGGACACGGCGCTCATCAATCTCAAGGCGTCGATCGCCGCGCCGACGGCCGACATCGTCTTCAGCGTCCACCCGAAGGACCGGAGCTGCGCATTCGAGCCGCCGGGCTGGGGCGGTCAGCCGACCTGCGATGCCTTTGCCAGCGGCTTCGATTTTCTGGCGCCCATGATTGTCGCGGGGACGCATGTGGAGTTCGAAGTGAAATACACGCGTCCGGATACCGTGAGCGCGTTGCCCATCGTGAGAATCAAACCGGACACCCTCAAGTTTCGGCTCGTGGAGCCGGGATTCTCCACCTTCGTTGCACGCAACCAGGTAGGCATCCTGCTTGCGCTGTTGATGCTCGCGCTCGTCACGCTGTTTCTCAGCGTCGCTGCCGGCGTACCCAAAGGAGAGCCTCATGCGTAGCACTTATGTTCTCGTCATCAGCGCTTTACTGGTTGCCTGTGGTGGCGACCGTCCCGCGGTGATGGAAGCGCAGCCCGCCGAAATGGCTCCGTCGGCGCCGCCAGCGGAAGCGGGGGAATCGCCGACCGGGCCCGAGGAAGCCGCGCTGGTGTTTCGCGTCATGCGTGAAGGCGGTGGCGGAATTGATGCCACGATCAACCAGGTCGGTCCACAAGGGCAGGCGAGTTTTTACGCCACCGTGCCGGGCAGCGGTGTGACGGCGCTCGACAAGCCCTGCGAGGCCGGCCAGCGATTCCAGGCGGAGCCGAAGGTGGCGGCGTTCCTGCGCGGACCCACGCAGGACTGCGCGGAGCGCGTGGAATTCATGCTCTACAGTACGCAGGCCACGCTGCAATTCATCAAGCGTGGCGACGATGCCTCCGCAGGCGGTGACCTGCTGGTCGCGCAGTCTAACTACGGTACCGCCGCGGATCGCCTTCAATACGCCGAGCCGGAAAAGTCGCGGCGCCTGCGCGTGTTGTCCACCGTCGCGGCTGGCCGTGCGCTCGGTGTGACGCAGCCCGTACAGGGTACGGACGGGCGCGAGCAACCGACGACGGAGTTCCAGGAACGTGTCCGCGTGTTTCAGCGGCAGAACGGCATCGAGGCCACGGGCGACCTCGATGCGCGCACGCGCGAATCCATCGGCCGGATGCGGTTGCGCGGCGGCGCGGTGGTGGTGCCGCCCGCCGCGTCGTCGGGCTCACTCGGCCCAGCCAGCGCCGCAGCGGTCGCCGCGGCCCCCGCGCTCGTGATCACGCCGCAGGCGGTGACCCCCGCCGTGGAGGTGCGCGTGACCGCCGTCCAAATGCTCGCCGCCCCGGCATCCCCGCAGACTGCGGCGATGATTCATGTCAACAGGGCGGTGAGGAAGGGGAGTGGGGATGCGGTTCGGTGAGGGTCGCGGTCGCGCGCCAGCGAGCGCCCACGCACAGGAGATGATCTCGCTACAGCCGGGCTTTTCGA
>DASTTJ010000379.1:0-6807 GCA_035760205.1 Steroidobacteraceae bacterium
TCGAGAGCCTCATGCGCGAGCTGACCGTGCAGCGCGGCGAAGGCGGCTCACTGCTCTACCAGGCGCTTTTCTCATTCCAGGATGCGCGCCATCGCGTGTCGAACTGGGGCGGACTCGCGCACGAACAGATCCTGTTGTTCCAGCGCGGCGCCACCGAAGACCTGGGGCTGTGGTTCCTCGACAATGATCGCGGCATGGTCGGTGGCATCACCTACAACTCGGACATCATCGCTGCGGAATCTGCGCGCCTGCTGCGCGATCGTTATCTCAAACTCGTGGGTGAAGTGCTTTCCGCCGCCGAGACGCCGGTGGGCCGTCTCAACTACGAGCTCGATTCGGACGCGAAGCAATTGCGCGCGCTCGCGGGCTCGAGCAAGACCCACGCGCAAGCCGGCACCTTGCAGGGTCTTTTCGAAGCATCCGCCGACAAGGCGGGCTCACAACCGGCGGCTTTCATCGGCGGCTGGAGCGTGTCGTACCAGGATATCGAAGCCCAGGCGAACCGCATCGCGCAGACATTGGTCGCGCGTGGCGTCATGCCGGGCAGCGTCGTCGCGCTGTGCGAGGAGCCAGGCCAGAGTTTCCTCGCCGGGTTGTTAGCCATCCTCAAGGCCGGTGGCGCCTGTCTGCTGCTCGATCCCGGTGTCGCCACGGCGCGTGCCGCCAGCGCACTGTCGATCGCGCGCGCCACCGCGTTGGTCGGCAACTCGCGCTTCAGGGACATTGGCGCGGGCCGCGAACTCACCACGCTGTGGCTCGACACCGATGCCGCGGAAATTGCCAGCGCCTCCCCGTCTCGGCTATCGGCTCGCGCGCCGGAAACGAATGCCGCGGCCATCCTGCTCGACCTGGTCGGCAGCCCCATGGCGCCGCGTATCGTGACGTTGTCACATGCCACGCTGACCAACACGTTGCTCGGTGTCCGCGACGCACTCGGCATCACCGCCCAACAGCGCTGCCTCGCGGCAGGTGCGTTGTCCGCCGAACCCACCGTGCTCGAATGGCTGCTGCCGTGGAGCGCGGGCGCCGCGAGTGTCATCGTCAAGAATGAAACACTGCGCGATCTCGATGCGCTGCAGCGCGAGAGCGCGAGCGCCGGCGTGAATTTCCTGCATCTGCCCACGGAGACCTGGAGTGCTCTCATCGCTCGCGGATTTCGACCCGCCAGCGACCTCATCGGCGTCGTCTTTGGCGAGCGTCCGTCGCTCGAACTCGGCGAGCAGCTGGCCAACGCGGGCGGCCGCATGTTCCGCGCGTGGGGCTTCGCCGAAGCCGGCATCTGGTCGACGCTTTCGCGCATCGAACGTGCCGAGGACGCGCTGCTGCTCGGCCGGCCGATAGACAACGTGCAGGTCGAAGTGCGCGACGAACAGCGCCTGACCTGCCCCATCAACGTCTGGGGTGAACTCACTTTCCATGTGCCCGGCATCTCGGCGGCGCCCGGGTCGCGCGTTTTCGGACGCTGGCGCTCCGACGGCCGCGTCGAGCGGCAGTCCCAGCCGGACGACGCAGTCTACGCCGCGAATACGCGTATCGATCTGCGCGCGTTCCAGGCATTGCTGCTCGCCCAGACGGGCGTCGACGATGCGCATTGCCAGTTGCGATTCGACGCGGCGGCGCGTCCGGTGCTTCTTGCCTTTGTCGCGGGCGAAGGCAGCGAGTTGCGCGACTCGTTGCGTGAAGTTCTCGCCGGACAGACTCCGCCCGTGATGAGTCTCAGCGAAGTCATCGTGCTCGCCAAGTTGCCGCGAATGGCCGATGGACGCATCGACTCGCGCGCGTTGCCGCAAGGCGATGCCGAACCTGCCCAGGGCGCCGCCAACGAATTCGTCGCGCCGTCCACCGACAAGGAGAAAATGCTCGCGGAAATCTGGTGTGATCTGCTCGGCCTGCCCGAGGTGAGCGCGCGCCACAATTTCTTCGACCTGGGAGGGCACTCTCTGCTCGCCATGCAGGCGATCGCCACGATGGAAAAGAAGACCGGCCGGCAGATCGCCGCGCGCCGCTACATGTTCCAGACACTGGCGCAGCTTGCCGCGTCGTACGATGAACCCGCCACCGCCCCGCCGCCCAAGCAGGGCCTGGTGGGCCGGTTGTTAGGCGCATTGCGAGGCCGCTCATGAGCCCAACGCCCGCATGACGCCGGTCCGCTTTGGCGCCGAAGCCCGCGAGATGCTGGGCTTCTATCACGCGCCCGCGCGCGTGGTCGCCAGCGCGCCCGCGGTGCTGCTCTGCAGCCCCTTCGGCCCCGAGGCCATCCGCAGCTATCGCATGTTGCGCCTGCTGGCCGACCGGCTGGCGGCGGCCGGCTGCCCGGTACTGCGTTTCGACTATCACGGCACCGGCGATTCGCCCGGCGAAGACGACGTCGCGTCGCTGCCGGGCTGGGCCGGCGACATCGGCGTCGCGCACCGCGAACTCGCCGCGCGTTCGGGCAAGAACACGGTGGCGTGGATCGGCCTGCGCCTCGGCGCCTCACTGTGCGCCATGGCGGCCCAGACGGTGCGCGCCGGGCTCGGATTGTTAGTTCTCTGGGACCCGGTGATCACGGGCATGACTTACCTGGAGACCTATCGCAGCCAGTCGGGTCCGCATGCCGGCGTGGCCTTCGAAACCATGGGCTTCGAATTCTCCGATCGTTTCCGCAATGACCTGTCCACGCTCAATCTGGCGAACGTGGTGATGCCCGCGGGCACCCGTGTCACGACCATCGTCGGCAGCGAAAACGAACCCGCGTTGGCGCTCAAGTCCTCACTGGCGAAGGCCGAGGTCAAACTCGACTGGACAGTGTCGCCGGCCGTAGCCGAGTGGAATTCCGAGAAGGCGCTCAACAGCGCCGTGATCCCCATGCAGCTCCTGCAGGGCATCGAATCGAAAGTGATGGGGCACGCGTGAACGAAACCACGCTGGTGTTCGGCGCCAACGGCGGGCTGGTGGGCACGCTGGCGGCGGCCACTGCGCCGCAGGGCGACATCGGCGCGTTGCTGTTCAACGCCGGCGTGGTGCCCCGCATCGGCCCCAATCGTCTCAACGTGCGCATCTCGCGCATGCTGGCGGCACGCGGGATTCCGGCAATGCGCTTCGACATTTCCGGCCGCGGCGATAGCGCCCCGGCTCGCGGCATGGAGTCTTACGAGCAACAGGCCATCGCCGATATCCGCGACGCCATGGATCTCATGACCGCACGCACCGGGGTTCGCCGCTTCGCGATCATGGGAATCTGTTCAGGCGCGGAGAACGCCTTCCATGCTGCGCTGGCCGATGAGCGCGTCGTGGGCGTCACGCTCATGGATTCCTATCACTACCCGACGCTGCGCACGCATATCAACCGCTTCCGGCAGCGCGCCGACATGCAGGGTGGCGTAGTGCGCGCAGGGCTCGCTTGGCTGAAGCGGCGCCTGAACCGTTCGAATAATGGCTCAGACAATGACCATGCGCGTGAAGCGGCCGCCAGCAGCTTCGGGTCGATTCGCCCGGGGCCGGAGGTTTTCGCTTCGCTGTTGCGCAAGCTGCTCGACCGGGGCGTCAGCATCGACCTGTTGTTCTCGGGTAGCTTCCTCGAGACGTATAACTACCGGAACCAGTTCCGCGATGGCTTCGGCCGTTTCGGCATCGTCGATCGCATCAACATCGACTATCGACCCGACCTCGACCACACTCTGTCGACGGCAGCCATGCAGTTCGAAATGGTGAACAGGACGACAGCCTGGTTCGCAAGCTTGGGCTCCCGCAACCGCTAAAGAAAAAGGCCCGCCTTGAGGCGGGCCTTTTAGTTCAAATCAATCTTCGATTCTTGTTATCGGACGGCCACCGACCTGCGCCGGCGGAGAAATCCAGCCAGTCCAAGAGCCGCGCCAAACAGTCCCAGGGTTCCCGGTTCCGGGACCGAGGACACCGCGCCGGCGACATCGCCGTCACGCACGGCCCACACCTGGTGGTAGTCGTCGGTGCCTGTGACGCCGCCAAATCCGAAGTGGAAGTGCTGGTACCACGCGCGACCTGCGAACTCCCCTGCGGTGCCGGTCCAGTAGGCGCGGTAGCTCATGTTGATGAAAGGGTTATAGGCGCCGTTTGACGGCGGCGGCGGATCCCAGGTATGCGGATCGTAGTCCGGCTCGTAGCCGAGGTTGACGTAATACATGTACGCCAGCTCGCTGCTTGCCCCGGTCAGGTCATAACCTTCCGCACCGGCGTCGAACACCTGCGGCAGACGCCAGTCGTCCCAGACCACGCCACGCGCCGTGTCGACGTACGCGAGGGTGTCTATGAAGTCTTTGGCTTCGCCCCAGGTGAGGCTGCCGTAGGGCGCCGCGCCCGTGGTAACGGCGTAACGCACGTCCTGCAGCCAGGTGACGTCGAGTACGTCGTCATAAATCAGGCCGCCGCCACGATCGATGAGCGCCGCCTGGCTGACTGCGGAACCCAATGCCAGTGCCGCAACTGCGAACAGGCCGAAAAATTTCTGAGTCTTTAGCAACTTCGATTCTCCCTCACCGCCGTACTTGCGACGTGCCGCCAATCTATTCGTGTGCAGCGGACTCAGGGCGTCCGGGAGCAGTGCATTTCGAGGAAGTGTGACCTGTGTCCTACCGGGATTTGCTGAACATAACGCCGCAAGGCAGTTACTTGGGCGCAATTTCACCGCGGCGCAGATCCGTATCGATGAGTTCGACATTGAGGCCCGCGCCGAGAAATGCGAACGCAATGGTCTCTTCGTTGAAGGCTTCGCCCGGCGCGGGTGCCGCCACGATGCGCGCCTGCTTCGCGGACAGCTCGGCAATGCCGTCTTCGACCGAACCGGTACGGAACGCGAGGTGATGCAAACCGCCTCCTCGCTCTTTGATGAATTCGACCAACGGCGAGTCCATTGAGTCCGGCTCTATCAATTTGATGTCCAGCGAACCCGATTTGGACATGAATTGCACGTTCACGCGCTGGCGTGTGTTGTGGACGATTTCCGTGCGTGGCTGGTAGCCCAGCATCTTCTCGAGCATGGCGCGCGCCGGCGCGATCTTGCGCACGGCGAGACAGACATGGTCGAGTTTGAAGTCGTTCACGCGTACAGCCTGGCAAGCCAGGCGCGGCTCAGCGCCAGCATCTGATCCTGCCATTCGCGAAACGCCAGCACGTGGTTGGCGTGCGGAATCACGTGCTGCTCGATTTGCCCGAAGTGCGCCTGGAGCTGAGTCGCGTAAGGCTGCGCGAACTTCTCCTCGTATTCCGATTGCAGACGGTCCCGCTCGCTGAAGATCATGAGCGCATTGCCGCCGCGCTCCAGGAACGCGAAGTACGCCTTGGGGAACAGCGGATTGGCGTTTCCACGCTGTTCGATAGGTGGCTCGGAGCCCGGAGCAACAGCCGGCAGCGGAGCATCCTTGATGAACAGCCGTTTCAGGCCTTTCCAGATCACGTCGTATTCGCTGCGGAACGTGAGGAAGCGCAACCACGCCTGCGGCTTGAGCAACTTGGAGTAATAGCGGCGGCGGCGATCGTCGAGCTGCGCGCGCGTCAGGTACTGGCCGGGCCTGGCGGCGTTGCTCGCGAGTGTCACCGTCATGCCAAGTGACAACAGCGCCTCGACGCGCGGATTGCGCTCCGCGGCGAGTATGGCCGTGATGGCGCCACCGCACAGTCCGCCGACGATGAACCTCTGCGCGCCGTGCCGTTCTTGCAGCCAATTGAGCGCGGACAGGGTGTCATCGACATACCGCCCCACTTCGATGTTGTTGTACACATCGGCAAGCATGGTTTCGGCCAGTTCGCCCTCGGAATCCCCGAGGCCGTAGAAGTCGAAACGCAGCACCGAATGGCCGAGCGAGGTCAGTAGTTCGGTGAGCGGGACATAGAGCCGCCCGGGCCCCACGCGCATCTTCACGCCCGGCGACAACAGCACCACCACCGGCAGCTTCGGATTTTTCTTCGCCGGCGTATGCAGACTGCCGAAGAGCATGAGTCCCTGGTCGTTTCTGAAAGCAACGGCTTCTACTTCAGCCATGACGCTGCTCCATCCATTTCAGGGTCAGATTCTGCAGGTTTTCGGCACGCCCGCAGAACGGCTTGATCTCGCGCCAGAACGGCTGCTCCAGGGCGCGTTCGAAACTCGCGGCATTGCTTGCCGCGGCGAACTGCTGCTGGTCCTCGCGGGTTTTCTGCTTCTCGGTGGCGGCGATCTGCACGACCAGCGTCCCGCCGGCATGGCGAATGCCTTCCGCGGGTAGTAGTTGCTTGAGAGCGGCGCTCTCGAGCAGCGGGAGACCAATTTCATAACCTTCGACGTTGGCGATGCCGCCCTGGCGAATCCGCTCGACCAGCGCGTCACGGCTTTCCTGGACCTTGCCGTATACCGCGAGCTGCGTGCTCAGGTTGATTCGCAGGAGCTCCTGGATGTAGCTGTCGCCATCGATGACCGGATCCCACAGGACCAGCGGCCCGTGCATCACTTTGGGAAACGCGCCGCTGGCGCGCTCGCGCTCCACGAATTGTGCTGCCAGGCTGGCGCCAAAGCGCAACCCCACAATGCCGATGCGCGAGGCGCCGGGCACGCGATCGGTGAGAACGCGCACGGCGGCACCCAGGTCGTCGAGGTAGGTGCTGACACTCACCTGCGCCGTTTCCCCTGAGCTGTCGCCCGCTCCCGTGTAATCGAAGCGCAGCACCGGGATACCGCGGCTCGCCAGCGCTCGGGCAAATACCACGAACACGCGGTGGCTCCAGAGCTTTTCCTCGCCAAAAGGATGGCTCATCACATAAGCAACCCGCGCGGGACCGGCTGCCGCATGCAGCATTCCGAAAAGGCGCGTATCACCG
>DASTTJ010000380.1:0-5920 GCA_035760205.1 Steroidobacteraceae bacterium
CGATCGTGTTGGTGAATCGTTCGGGCGAGTCGTTGGTGTGGTGTTTCGAGAGGCCCGGCAGGATGACGGTGGCCAGCGCAATGCTGAATACACCCAGCGGAAATTCCATGAGGCGATCGGCGAAGTACAGCCATGCAACGCTGCCGCCGATGAGGAATGACGCGATCATCGTGTCTAACAACAGGCTCACTTGCGCCATCGACGAGCCGAGGATGCCCGGTATCATCAGTTTGCCGATTCGTCGCACGCCTTCGGCGGCCGGCCGCCAGCGCGGCGCCCGGAACAGGCCGAGCTTGATTACTGCCGGAAGCTGGAAACCCACCTGCAGCAGGCCGCTCACGAACACGCCGATGGCCAGCGTAACCCCGGGGCTTTCCGTGTGCGGCGCCAACCACACCGCGAACACGATCATGACCACGTTCATGATCACTTGCGTGAACGCGGGCAGCGCGAACCGGCCGTAGGTGTTGAGCACACCCGAGAACAGCGCGGTCAACGAAATGAAGAATAGATAGGGGAAGGTCCATCGCAGCATGTCCACTGCGAGGTCGAAGCGGCCCTGGGTGTCGTCGATCCACCCCGGCACGAAACAGTAGATGATGATGGGCGCGGCGATTACGCCTAACACCGTAACCAGGAACAGGATCACTCCCAACGTGCCGGCGACCCCGTCGACGAGCTCGCGCACCTCCTCGTGCGGGCGCTTCACCTTGTATTCGCTGATGACCGGAACGAAGGCCTGAGAGAACGCACCCTCAGCGAACAGGCGGCGGAGGAAGTTTGGAATCTTGAATGCGACGAGGAATGCGTCGGCGAGCGGACCGGCGCCAAACGACTGCGAATAGACCATGTCGCGTGCGAGCCCGGTGATACGCGAGATGAGGGTCGTGATAGCGACCACCGACGTGCTCTTGAATATCGCCCGACTCACCCTGCAAGGCCCCGAAAAATAAAGGAAAAACGACGCAAGGCGCGCACTATACCGGACTCGACTATGAAGCGTTGACAAGGTGGGGGTCGGTCAGCACACTACGCGGCCTCAAAACGACCTCAGGTTCGGAGATTCCTTCGTGGCGAATACCAAGTCGGCCGAAAAAGCCGCCCGTCGAGCTGAAACCAACCGCAATCGCAATGTGGCGCTGCGTTCGCGCATGCGCTCGGCCCTGCGCAAGGTCGTCGACGCTGTCGCTGCCGGCAACAAGGCCGATGCGTCCACCGCGCTCAAGGAAGCCCAGCCGGTCATCGACTCACTGGTCAACAAGAACGTCATTCATCGCAATAAGGCTGCCCGCCACAAGAGCGCGCTGACGGCCCGCATCAAGTCGATGAAGTAAGCAGGACAAGACTTCGGCGCCCCCTCCTTTAAAGAGTGAGCGCGGAGCACGAGAAAGCCGGCTAACGCCGGCTTTTTCGTTTGGGGGACTGGCTCCGTTTTCCGCTTCGGAAAGCGGTGCCCTTCTTACGTTTGATCGCGGTCTTTTTCTTGGGCGTTTTCTTCGGCGGGTTCTTCTTTGCTTTCTTCTTCGCCGCCGGCTTCTTCGCCGCCCTGACCTTCGCAACCACGGACGCAGGCAGCGGCAGATTGCCCTGCGCCGGCGCTTCGCCGGTCTCTAGAAAGCGCATCACCGCCTCAGTCAGGTCCGTTGTACCGGCGTGCGTTGCACCCGAAATGAGAAACGCGGGCCCGCGGTATTTCAGCGCTACGGCGATCGACACGGCCAGCTCGATCGCTTCTTCATCCGGCAAAAGGTCGCGCTTGTTGAGCACCAGCCAGCGTGGCTTGGTCAGCAGGTCTTCGCTGAATTTGCCGAGCTCACCCACAATGGCGACGGCATCGCGCACGGGCTCCGCGGCCGGATCCGTGGGAGCGATATCCACCAGGTGCAGCAGCACTCGCGTGCGCTGCAGATGCTTGAGGAATCGAATGCCAAGCCCGAGGCCGTCAGCGGCGCCCTCGATGAGGCCGGGGATGTCGGCCATGACAAAGCTGCGCTGGTTGCCGCAGGAAATGACGCCCAGGTTCGGGTAGAGCGTCGTAAACGGATAGTCGGCGATCTTGGGCCGCGCTGCGGACACCGCGCTGATGAGCGTCGACTTGCCGGCGTTCGGCAGGCCTAACAAGCCCACATCGGCGATCACCTTGAGCTCGAGCTCCAGCGAACGCTGTTCGCCCGGCAGCCCCGGACCGTAATTGCGCGGCGAGCGATTCTTGCTGGACTTGAAGCGCTGGTTACCCCAGCCGCCCTTGCCGCCGCGTGCCACCAACAGCTCCATGTCCGCCTTGGCCATGTCGCCCAGCACTTCGCCGGTCTCCGCGTCGCGCACGATGGTGCCCACGGGCACCATCACCAGCGTGTCCGATCCTCCGCGCCCGGTCATGTCGCGGCCGCCGCCCGGCTGTCCGTTCTCGGCGCGGAAGGTGCGCTCGATGCGGAAGTCGACCAGCGTGTTGATACCCTCTCGCGCGCGGAACGTGACACTGCCGCCGGATCCGCCATCACCGCCGTCGGGACCGCCGAATGGCACGAACTTCTCGCGCCGGAAACTCACGCAGCCGCGGCCGCCGTTTCCCGCCTGGACCTTGACGCGCGCTTCATCGACGAATTTCATGGTGTGGATTCCTGCGGCAACAAAAAACCCGGCTTGTGGCCGGGTTTTTCGATCGCGAACCGCGACGGCCGGATTACTCGGCGTCGATGCTCACGAAGGTGTGCTTCTCGGCGCCCTTCTTGGAGAACTTCACGCGGCCCGGCTTGAGCGCGAACAGCGTGTGATCAGTGCCGATTCCCACATTGGGGCCGTTGCGCATGGTGGTGCCACGCTGACGGACCAGGATGTTGCCGGCGAGTACGGCTTCGCCGCCGAACTTCTTAACGCCCAGGCGTTTGCTGTGCGATTCGCGGCCGTTACGAGTACTGCCGCCTGCCTTTTTATGTGCCATGTGAGTCGGGCTCCAACTATCTAGTAAGGAATCTTGTCTTGAAGACCCAAGGGGGCTTAGACGCTGATTCCGGTGATCTTGACCTGCGTGAACTGCTGGCGATGCGTGCCCTGGCGCAGGTAATGCTTGCGGCGACGGAACTTGACGATGACTTTCTTCTCGCCCTTGCCGTGTTTTTCGACGGTGGCCGTCACCTTGCCGCCCTTCAGCAGCGGAGCGCCAACCTTGATGTTGTCGCCATCACCGATGAGCAGGACTTCGCCGAACTCAATGGTGGAACCCGGCTCGCCGTCGAGTTTCTCGACCTTAAGGACGGTGCCGTTCTCGACCCGATACTGTTTGCCGCCCGTGGCGATGACCGCGTACATCTTGATTGCTCCGGAAAACCGTTCGAAACCAAAGCCTTAAGCCCTGTGCCATTTCGAAGGGAGGCGCATTCTACGTACCGATGGAAAGCCGGTCAAACCATAAATAATCCACTAGAATCAACGCCCTAAATGAGCTCCAAAGTAACCTCGCTGCCCACCTCGCGCGACACCCCCCTTCCCACCCTCCCGCAAGCGATGCCGCTCGAGGATATTCGCGCCCTGGTTCTCCCCGATCTAACGGCGGTGGACGCCATGATCCGGGCCCGGCTGAAGAGCGCAGTGCCACTCGTCGACCAGGTTGCCGAACACATCATCGGCGGCGGCGGCAAACGCCTGCGCCCCCTGCTATGCGTGCTCGCAGGCCGCGCCTGCGGCATCGAGAACGAAAAACACATCGAGGCCGCCGCGTTCATCGAGTTCGTTCACACCGCCACGCTGCTGCACGACGACGTGGTGGATGGATCGCAGAAGCGCCGCGGGCGCGCCACGGCTAACAACATCTTCGGCAACCAGGCAAGCGTGCTGGTCGGCGATTTCGTGTACTCGCGTGCCTTCCAGATGATGGCGACCGTCGGATCGCAGCGCGTCATGGAGATCATGTCGGACGCCACCAATGTGATCGCCGAGGGCGAAGTGCTGCAGCTCATGAACGCGCACGACCCGGAGACCACGGAGCAGCGCTATCTCGAAGTGATCTACCGCAAGACCGGGCGCCTGTTCGAAGCCGGCGCTGAAGTCGCGGCGGTGCTCGCCGGAGTACCATTGACGCAGCAGGCCGCGCTGGCGCAGTACGGCAAACATCTCGGCATCGCCTATCAACTCGTCGACGACATCCTCGACTACCGCTCCGATCCGGCCACGCGCGGCAAGAATCTGGGCGATGACCTCGCCGAGGGGAAACCGACGCTGCCACTGCTGCACGCCCTGCGCCATGGCAATGACGAGCAGCGCGCCCTCATTCGTCTCGCCATCGAACAAGGTGGGCTCGCGCAGTTAGGACCCATCGTTGAAGCCATCGAGGCGACCGGGGGTCTCGACTACGCCGCGGGATTCGCGCAGCGCGAAACCGCGCAGGCGCTGGCGGCGCTGGAAGCCGTGCCGGATACCCCGTATTCGCGCGCGCTGGCATCGCTCGCGCGCTTCGCGCAGGAACGCACTTCCTAAACGGGGTCTGACCCCATTTTCTTCATGGGTGGCCGTTCGCCGTAGGTCAGCGCGCGCCACACCCATTCCGCCGGTCCGTAGGTAAATCGCGCCAACCACCATCGGCTGAGGAACACCTGCATCGCAAAGGCCGCTATCACGATGCCCACGATCGCCGTGGTGCCGATCTTCCCGGCCAGCGCCAGCCCCGGACCGATGCCGAACAGCACGAATCCGTACACCAGGCTTTGCGCGAGATAGTTGGTGAGCGCCATGCGGCCTACGGCACCAAATGGCAAAAGTAGCCTGCGCGCGAAACCGCCCTGGAATGCAACCACGACACCCGCCACATAACCGGCGCCCAACACGGGCACGGCCAGCAGGTGCAGCGCGTCCGCCAGAAAATGACGATGCTCCCACTCCGGCAACAGCGGAGATTCCGCGAGTAGGGTCGCGATGCCGTCGAGCACCAGGCCCGCGGGTAACGCGACGCGTAGCACCTTGCGCCAACCCGGCAGAAAGTCCGCCGCCCGCGTGATCCATTCGTGCCGGCCGACCCAAGCGCCGATGAGGAAGCGCCCGAGCGCGTGACACAGCCAGCCGATGACGAAACCACTGGCGATGTAGTCAATGAAGACCCACTCGAAGAAGTTGTTCACGAGCGCAAAGTAGTCGCCGCTTTCGGAGATCTGCTGGCGCATCAGCACGTCGGAATCTTCGTAACCGCCTGGCATTCCGCTCCAGGACCCCGGCGCACCGAACTCCGACAGCGCCTTCACCGTGGTTCGCCCGAACGTGGCTAACAAGATGCCGGCAACCAGCAGCCCGCGATTGCTGAGCCGGCGCAAAGGCAATAGCAGGAAGCCTGCGATCGCGTACACATGCAGGATGTCCCAGGTCCATAGGAAGAAGAAGTGCGCGAGCCCGATGATCAGCAGCACCACGAGCCTGCGCTTGTACAACTCCTCGAAATCGATGCCTCGTACTTCGAGTCTTTGCGCCTGCAGGTAAAACCCCAGGCCGAACAGGAACGCGAACACGGTGTTCGCCTTGTCGAAGAACAGCCAGCGCAGGACATCGAACAGGGCCAGGTCCAGGGGCGCCAGCGGCAGCGACAGCAACTGCTGCTCCGTGGACATGATCGACGCCGAGCTGAACACCGTGAAGTTGACGAGGAAAACGCCGAACAGCGCGACGCCGCGCAGCACGTCCATGACTTCCACGCGCTCGAGCACCGGAACCGGAACGGCATCGGTCATCGAAATGACACCCATGCCCGGGCAAGGGACTGAACGCGCATTGTTTTTCTCATTGTTGTCGCCCCGGACTGCCGCCCTTCCGGGGCGCCGCGAGGGCAAATATTAGCGCCGGGGCAAGGCCCGTTCGTTTATTTGAACGTCGGCGGAGCCTTGAGTAGACTGCGCGCCCCCGCTCGCACAGGGGGACCGGCCGGTTCAAGGCATTCGGG